>NZ_JBYNRX010000101.1:0-114878 GCF_057785375.1 Roseiflexus sp. | reverse complement strand
TGGCCATGACGCTTTCTCCTCGCTGTGTTGTCCGCTTGAGCCCTGCCGTCAGCCAGAGCCCCTCGCCTCCCGCCCCTCGCCTCCCGCCCCTCGCCTCCCGCCCTCGCCGCTCGCCCCTCGCCTCGCACCTCTCGCCTCTCGCCTCTTACCTCACCCCTGAAACACAGACAGCGGCCATACACCGGGCGCCCGGCATATGACCGCTGATGTGCGACAGTTTCAGAGACTAGACTGCGATGCGCGCGGCAACCTCGGCGAGTCGCGTCGCATACCCCATCTCATTATCGTACCACGCAGCGACCGACAGGAAGGTGTCACCCATCACCTGGGTCAGCGGCAGATCGACGATCGACGAATGCGGATCGCCGACGATGCGCGACGATGCCCACTCATCCTCGAGCACCCCAATGATGCCCTTGAGCGGCGGTTCGGCGGCGGCTTTGCGGAATGCGTCATTGACCGACTGAACAGTAACCGGTTTCTCGGTCACCAGGTTCAACTCGGCGATGCTGCCGGTGCGTAGTGGAACCCGGTACGCCTTGCCAGTAATCTTCAGGTCCTTCCAGATGAACTGCAACGCGCGCGCCGCACCCGATGATGAAGGAATGATGTTCTCTGTCGCCGCCCATGAGTCGCGGCGATCCTTCATCGGCTGATCGGTGAGCGACTGGGTGTTGGTATAGGCATGGACGGTCGAGAACAAACCGTGATGGATGCCAAAGTTCTCGAGCACTACTTTAACAACCGGCGCCAGCGCATTGGTGGTGCAGCTTGCCATGCTTACGATCTTGTGCTTCTCGGGGTCGAAGGTGTCGAGATTGATGCCTGCCAGCAACACGGCGTCACAGTCCTGCAACGATTTGCTTGGCGCGCTGATAAGCACGCGCTTCGCGCCGCGATCCAGGTGCTGCTGTGCTACATTGCGCACCGTCGCACGACCGGTGCAATCAACGACGAGATCAACCCCCAGCGCCGCCCAATCGGGCAGTTCGTTCAGCGAGTTGAAGTACGGAATCTCGCGCCCGCCAATGATGAACTTGTTGTCACCGGCAACAACCTCTTCGTGCCAGCGACCATAGTTCGAGTCCACTTCGAACAGGGCGGCAAACGTCGGCACATCGCGGATGTCGGAGATGGAGATGGGAGTCCAGAGATTCTCTTTAAGAGCGACCCTCAAGAGTGAACGACCAATGCGACCGAACCCATGAATTGCGATTCGAGCCATACGTACTCCCCTTTCTGTCTCTCATACGTGGGTGCGCAGGCATGTCGGGCGCACATCCGATTGCTAGTATACATCATGATCGACAGGTGACGGTCATCCACCCTGGCGAGCGCCGGTCAGGATCGTCAGATACTGCACCGCTCCCGGAGCGATGGCGTGCAGCGCGTAGAGCAGGCGCAGCATGCCCGGCAGCACGATCTCGCGCCTGCCGCGTTCGATGCCGCGCACAATCGCTGCCGCCGCCTGATCCGCCGTCAGGACGGGCAGCAGGCGGCGCGCCAGCCCCGGCACACGCTCCAGCACACCAGGGTTGTGATCGAAATACGTCGTTGCGACCAACCCTGGAATGATCGTCGTGACCCGCAGGCGCGTGCCGTGCAGTTCGGCGCGCACGGACTCGACGAACCCGCGCAGCGCCCAACGCGCAGCAGTGTATGCCGCTGCACCGGGCCATACCACGAGCGACGCCGGTGAATTGACATACGCGAGATGACCGCTTCCCCGCGCCCGCATAGCAGGCAGGAAGGCGCGTGTAATGTAGAACGCGGCAAAATACGGCATGGCCATCATCGCAACCGCTTCCTCCGGCGTCGTCTCGTTGATGAACAACCAGCGCCCCGCACCTGCATTGCTCAGAAGAATATCGGGCGGACCGGTTGCGGCAAGCACTTGCCCGGCAACGTCCGCCACAGCGCGTTCGTCGGTCAGATCGACCGGATAGACCGACGCCACGCCTCCTGACACGCGAATATCGCGCGCCACCTGCTCGAGCGCCGGCTGTGTGCGCGCCAGCAGGATCACATGCGCTCGCCGGCGGCCGAATGCCCGCGCCGTTGCCGCACCGATACCATAGGAAGCCCCGGTGATGAGCACCGTCTTGTTGTAAAGATCGCTCATTGCTGTTCTTTCATCTCATACCGCTGCCGATACAGTATAATGTGAAAGTTATTAAGTGGACATTCCGTTCATGATGCTGGCTGTGTGGCAGCCAGCACGTATCCCAGAAGGAGACCCATCCATGTCCATGCTTCAGACCCTCTGGCGCAGCGATCCTGCTGTTGCGCGCATGATCGATGGCGAAATGCGCCGTCAGCGCGACGGACTGGAACTGATCGCCAGTGAGAATTACGCCAGTCGCGCTGTGATGGAAGCACAGGGTTCGGCGCTCACGAACAAATATGCCGAGGGGTATCCAGGCGCACGCTACTATGGCGGGTGCGAATGGGTCGATCAGGTGGAAGACCTGGCGCGCGCGCGGGTTAAGGAGTTGTTCGGCGCAGCATACGCCAATGTACAGCCGCACTCTGGATCGCAGGCGAACATGGCGGTCTACTTTACATTTCTGCGCCCCGGCGACAAAGTGCTCGGCATGAACCTGGCGCACGGCGGACACCTGACCCACGGCTCGACGGTCAACTTCTCAGGCCAGCTCTACGACTTCGTGGCGTATGGCATCGACCCGAAGACCGAACGCATCGATTATAATCAGGTTGCCGAGATTGCGCGCCGCGAGCGCCCCAAAATGATCACGGTCGGCGCCAGCGCCTATTCGCGCGCCATCGATTTTGCCATCTTCCGCCAGATCGCCAATGATGTCGGCGCGTTCCTCTTCGCCGACATTGCGCATCCCGCCGGGTTGATCGCCAAAGGATTGCTGCCTAGCCCCATCCCCTATGCCCATGTCGTCACTTCGACCACCCACAAGACGCTGCGCGGACCGCGCGGCGGCATTATTCTGATGGGGAAGGACTTTGAGAACCCCTTCGGCCTGAAAGCGGCAAAGAGCGGTCGAACCCTGATGATGTCGGAACTGCTCGACAAAATGGTTATTCCCGGTGTGCAGGGCGGACCGTTGATGCACGTCGTCGCCGCCAAGGCGGTAGGGTTCGGCGAAAATCTGCAACCGGAATTTGAGACGTATGCCCGCCAGATCATCCGCAACGCGCAGGCGCTGGCAGGCGCCCTGATGGCGCGTGGATACCACATCCTCTCTGGCGGCACCGACAATCATCTGATGTTGATCGACCTGCGCAATAAGGGTGTCAGCGGCAAAGCGGCGCAAGAAGCACTCGACCGCGCGGCAATAACGACGAATAAGAATGCTGTTCCGAACGATGACAAATCACCGTTGATCACCAGCGGCATCCGGCTGGGAACGCCAGCGCTGACCACGCGCGGCATGAAGGAACCAGAGATGGAACAGATTGCTGCGCTGATCGACGATGTCATCACGCATATCAACGACGATCATGTTATCAATCGGGTGCGCGAAGAGGTGTTCACGCTCTGCAAACGTTTCCCGGTACCCGGGCTTGAACCTGCCGCTTGATAAGGATCGGGTATCCGGCTCTGCCGATGGCACGCACCCATCGACGGGCTGAAGACGCGGACAGCAGCGTATGCCGGTCTCCAGAATCACAGGGCAATCAGAAACAACGGGAGCATCTATGCTGCAAGATATCCGGATTGCAATCATTGGCGCCGGGATCATGGGCGAAGCTATGATCAGCGGCTTGCTTAAACAGAACCTGATCCCTGCCGATCAGATTGTCGCCACCGAGCCACGCGCCGAGCGGCGTGAAGAGATCGAACAGCGGTATGGCGTGCGCGTCACCGACGACAACGTCGAAGCCGCACACTGGGCGCAGGTGGCGCTCTTTGCCGTCAAGCCGCAGACGGTGCCAAAACTCATGCCCGAACTGCGTGGCGCATTGCGCAATGGGGAACTGGTCATTTCCATCGCCGCCGGCGTCCCGATCCGCACCTATGTCCAGGGGCTTGGGCATAGCGCGGTGGTGCGCGCCATGCCCAACACCCCGGCGCAGATCGGCGAAGGCATGACGGTCTGGACGGCATCGCCCGATGTGAACGAGCAACAGCGCGGTTGGGCGCGCACTATTCTGGGTTCCTTCGGGCGGCAGATGTTCGTCGATGATGAGACGTATCTCGATATGGCGACTGCGATCAACGGCACCGGACCGGCGTATATTTTTATGGTGCTCGAAGCCATGATCGACGCAGGCGTTCATCTGGGATTGCCGCGCTATATGGCAGAAGAACTCGTGCTGCAAACCATGCTCGGCTCGGTGCATTACGCCATGCAGAGCCGCCGTCATCCCGCAGAACTGCGGAACGGGGTGACGTCGCCGGGCGGCACGACTGCCGCCGCGCTCTACGAACTCGAGCGCGGCGGATTGCGAACCGTTCTCTCGGATGCGATCTGGGCGGCGTACCGGCGTTCTGCTGAGCTTGGGAAAATGATGTGAGCGCCGCGCGTCACTGACCTACCGGAACTCGACGCGCCACATCGGGATCGACGGTCAGCAGCGTGCGGTTGACCCAGCCGGTCACGCCACGGACGTTGGTGATCCGATACCAGTTGCCATCGGGAGTCTTGGAAAGCAGTTGCACGGTTTCGCGCGCATTGACCTGATCGAGCACCTGCGCCTGGAGATTGGGCGCTGCGCGCACATTTCCGCCATTGAACACGATAGCCGTCAATCCAGTTACCGGCGGTACAGTCGCATTCGGAGTCGGCGGCGGCGGCAACGCCGCCACGGTTGCCGGCAGCGGCGTCGGCACGGTTTCGTTCGAGACCGGCAGATTGCGCAGGTCATTGGTCGAAATAGTTAGCAGCGTGCGGCTGACCCATCCCATAATCTGGCGCTCGTTGACAATCTTCACCCATGTGCTGTCGGCGTTACGCGCCAGCAGCGTCACACTTTCACCCGCATTGATCTGATCAATGACCAGACCACGCAGGTTTGGACTGGTACGCACATTCCCGCCATTGAACACTGCGGCTTTCGTCAGATTGTCGGGAGTGGCGACCGGCAGTTGCGCCGCCAGGTCCTGATCGACGACTAGCAGCGTGCGGCTGACCCACCCACTGAGACCTGCCGATGTGGAGATACGGTACCATTCGCCATCAACGCTGCGTTCCGAGAGGGTGACGACTTCGCCGAGCGACAGTCGCCCCACCACTTCGGCTTCGCGATTGGGCGCACGCCGGATGTTGCCGGCAATCGTCGCCGTGCCGGTCAATTCCTCGGTTGCCGCGACCGTCGGCGACGGTTCCGGCGTTGCCGGCGAAAGGGCTGCAGTTGGCGTCACTGCCGGCGCCAGCGTTGGTTCGGCAACCAGCGCATAAAAATCGTCGAAGAACGGCTGCAAAACATTGAGCGGAACAGGATCGGAGCGTGCAATCTCGCCGCCTGCTCCGCGAGCGATGGCGACTACGGTGTACGTCTCATCCTGACGCGGGGTTGGCGCGTCCGAACGACGATCAAGCACCACTTGCGCCTCACCGCTCAGCGGGTCGGGTTGCGCAAGCGCCGTTTCCGGGTTGAACCAGGGGAACTCCTGATCACCTTCGCGCACAATCGCCGTCACGGTTGCATCAGACGGCAGATTTTCCGTTCTGACCACCACAACGATTTTGCCCCTGCCGACGACCTCAGCGCGTTCAACCGCAAGACGCGGCGGTGGGGGCGGAGGCGTTGACGGCGTGCCAGAGTCGCCTGGAGCGAAGGTCAACACCAGAACGACGATCACGCCGATGAGGACGATGGGCGCCAGGACGATCAGCGCCTTGACCGCCGGCGATGCAGCGCGGAATCGCTCGCCCAGAGTGCGCGGCTCCTCTACAGGGAGTGATGTATAGTCGATCGTTTCGCTGATCCCGCCAATATCGGGCAGCGGCAGTTCATTCTGGCGCGCAGCGCGTCGCCGCCGCGCCAGAATGAACGCTATGGCAACGATCAGGATTGCTCCGAACAGCAATACGATGAGAATCTCTTGCGACATCGAACGTTCCGGTCCTTTCGATCAGCGCCAGACAGGAAGGAGCAGGCTCGTTTCCTGTGTTGCGGCTATCATATGACAATTTTGCACAAGATGCAAGCGATCCATGCCATACCGATGTTGAGAAACCTGCATATCTCTCTGTCGGAGTGTAAAATGTAGGAGCGGTGCTATCAGCACGTGGTTATGCTCACAAAGAATCCGGGGGCGCGGCATGAAAGACCTGTTTCGGCGCGGATCGGGAGTCGGGCAATCCCCACATCACACGTGACACTGATGCGCGGTCATTTGGACTCTAATGGTTGTTGAGAACATAATCCGGTATTGCCCGGTTAAGCCCACCTGCGCAGGCTTTGCAACAGTAGCCTGCGGCTCTAGCCGCCGAACGGACTTATGCCGATACGCGGTTGTGCGTCCGCGACACGCCTGCCGCTGCGCGTTGACCGTTGCGCCTTGCCCAACGAACGCGCCAACATCTTGTCAGTCGGGTAGGCGAAGGCAATGCCTTCGCCTACCCGACTGACTTGCGGTCGGTCGGACAGGATATTCGACCTCCTGGCTCGCAAGGCGTAATGATCCACAACGCGCGCCGGTAGTTGTAGACGCTGACTGCGCTCTGGCATCAGCAGCCCCAACGGGGCTTTCACTTGCGGTGAGCCCGGTCGAACCGCGTGCACGGCGCCCCTTGCCCCTCTTCCCCCCGTCCCCCTTCTCCCACACGGGGAGAAGGGGGCGTTGGGGCATGGCAGCCCCGCGTCAGCGGGGCTTGCACGTGCGGTGAGCACCGTCGAACCGCGTCCGCAGCGAGGGCGTTCGCCCGTAGCGCCGCAGCGTCCCGCCACGAGCACCGGCAGGATGGTCCAAATGACCGCGCATGAAAGAACTGCTCCAGCGCCGCTATGTCGGCTATCGCGCCATCGGTCGGTTTCAGGAGCGCCAACCGCCAGCGCGTGAACCTCTTCCACTGCCCTTCAAGGGATGGTCACGCGCGCCAACAACAGCGCGTGGTCGCCGGCGTCTCCGGCGCGTTCCTCTCCGGTACGCAGCGGCAATCTGGCAAAGGTGTGCGGATCGTATATGCCCATTGCCAGGCGATATACGCCAGCCGGGAGATCGGATGGGAGCGGAACGCGGTGCCGGGTTGAAACATACCGTCCTGCATACCACATTCGCAAGGGCCAGCGATCTGTGCCGAGCGGCACGTCGATTTGCGCCATCCGCTCAGCCCTGTCGTTCAATACGTGAATGAAAATCCAATAGTCAGCATTGACCGCTGCCAACGCCTGCCACTCCAGGGTGACAGTCAATACATGGCTCGATTGCACGGTAGAAGCATCCAGGTCATAACCGCGCAGGTGAATGACATCGCCGAAATCCGCCTCCAGCGATTGCACAACAGGCGGTGGAACCTGGTAGACATACGCATAGTTGATGCCGTGGATTCGCACGGTGTGCAACGGTCGGATCTGACGAAACGGCTGGTGAGCGTCGGGGTTGGTATTGCGCTGCAATTGGTCGATGTACGTAACCGCGTAATCGACCCGGTGCAGCGCCTGGATCGCCTGAAGCGGCGCAACTCCGGCTGGCGCAAATGGGCGTAGCACCGGTTGATAAAACACCGCAATTGGACGATCCCTGCCATCGGGTTGCGCAGCGATGAACGAGGCAGCCAGTTCAAGACCTTCACCCCAACCAATAGGCAAGACGCGCTCTGCTGCCGGTCCCCCGCCAAGCAATGGACTGTAGTACGCCAGATAGTACGGGTAATACCCGTACAGATTGGCGGCCAGCACGATGATGGCAAGTGCATAACTGGCGACAATGACCCGCTTCTGTGGAATGACTGCCACATTCCTGAACCTGTGCCAGAGAAGACCGGCGCTGCGGCAGATCCCGGCTGATGCCAGGATGGTCAGCGCCGGGAAAACCGGCAGCGCATAACGGTCGAACTTCTTTGCCATCACAGTAACGGCTGCAACGAAGAGCACGACAAAGAGCGCCAGCAGCAGCAACCAGCGGTTCGGTCCGCTCCAGGCGCGCCTGCCATCCGCTGCGGTCAAGCCGATCCACAGCAGAACGCCAATCAGCGTCCAGGGCGCCAGGCGAAACGCGATGGCCACCGGATAGAAGAGCGGTCCCGGATCATCAACGGCGCGTCCCAGGAAAAAGTTGCCCCACGGATGCGGTGCACCGCCATCAAAGAGGATTTCGCTCATTACCCCCCATATCGTGGCAACCGGTCTGACCCACATGGCGGGCCAGAGCGCCACCCAGACGACCGCCGCCACCCCGCCCCATACGCACAGCGGCGCAATGCAACCGATGAGCGATTTCACAAATGAGCGAATGTTGTGGATGGCTTCCCGCTGCCGAATCAGTGCAATCAGCCCCGCCATCGGTATGAGCAAGAGCGCAGGCGACTTTGTGAGCAGCCCCAGACCGAACGCCACACCGCTGCCGATCCACCAGGACGACCGGCTCAGAGGGCGCTCGCCATCTTCGAGCGCAATCAGCATCAGCAGCAGACTCAGCGTCATCAACGAGGTGAGCGTGGCGTCCATGTGAAACAACTGCGAGTGAGCGACCAGAAACGGCTCACCCACCCAGAGAAGCGCCGCAAGGAGCGCGACATGGAAGCCAAATAAGCGTTTGAGCAGCGGATACGAAAGTGCAAGCGCGAGCGCGGTCAGCGTCGCCGCCGGAAGACGCATAAGAGGGTAGAACGTATGCCTGTACTCCTGGATGATCCCGGCTGCATCCAGGGTTTCATACATCCGGCGCCCGGCCACGCCAAGCCAGAGAGTCGTAACAGCCGGATGCCCGAAGTAGAAGGTATCTGCAAAGTTACCGGTAGCGAGCGCCGTAGCGAACCGCTTGGAGAGCGAAATCCAATGGTATGCTTCATCAACCGTCAGAAAGATGCCGTTAGGAAAGCGCGCGATCAGCGCCAGAAGAAAGAGGACAACCGGTACGACCGGTGCTGTGCGACGACTCAGGACGAGCGCGCAGGCTGCCATAGAACCCCTTTCACGAAAGGCTCTGCTGGCGTTCCATCACATAGACCAGCCAGCACATACCAGACATCAATCGCGTCCTATCATTCTGGTTGTGTCGTGTGCATCCGTGCATCAGCCGCTGCAACCGACTGCTGCGGCCTCAAGCCCTCACTGCACGCACGGTAAGAGGGGCTTGCCCGACCTGAACAAGGGCTTCAGAACGTCCGGGTTCTCGATGATCTTCCGATCAGGAAGGCGCTGCCACAAGACCAATGCACCGAATCTCTGGTCGTGGCGGATATGCTGCTGCCTGGTTGTGGACGATGGTAGACTACCGGCGTGTCTCGACCGGCGGGTGCGTCTTCGCCGACTCCGCTTCAGCGTCCTGCGTATCGCCAGGCGACTCCGGCTTGACGCGCATGCCAACGATGAGTGTGCCAAAAAGGAGCACACCCATGATTGTGAACACGGCAATCGTAAGCGGCGACTCGTTTTTCGTCAGTTCGTACCCCAGGGCGACAAACGGCAGGACCATCAGCAGAACGGCAAGCACAGTCCATATGCGGTCAAAAGTGTTCATTGGCGATGCCTCAGGTTGTTGTCAGAACTCTTCCAGAGCATATGGTACCATACTTCCATTTGACGGATCACGCAGCGCCGACTGAATTGATGCAGGTATGGATTGACCGGAAACGCCATGCTGCCGATCCCGGCCAGATTCCGCGTATGCGAACGTGAAGGCTCACGCTGAACTGGCCGGTCCCCGCAGCGGCAGTCGGATCGGGCATACGGGCGCACCAGGGGAAGGTTACGGCAGGGTCCTGCGCGCCATCCCTCGCCGGATCAGCGGCGAGTAGCGCGATGAGTGCAGCTCTAATAGAGTGATCGACCACATGGTGCACAACCATTGCCCATGTTACCGTCCTGTGGCGGACGTTGGCTTCGACAGGCTCAGCCAACGTCCGCCGCTCCACGTCCTTGATAGTCCAGGTTTTGGTGATCGCTCTGTAAGAGCCTATCTGACGCTAATGCGCGATCATTTGGACAATACTGCCGGTGCGCGTTGACCGTTACGCCTTGCGAACCGGCGCTCGAACATCTTGTCTGACTGACCGCGATTCCGTATGAGAAAGGCAATTGGGGAGGCGACGGCAATGCCTTCGCCTCCCCGAGTCGCACGTCACGCAGCAATCTCTCGAATAGCTTCTGAAACGTTATGCTCAGACCCTCACCCCGTCGCCTGATAGATCTCCGGCGACAATGCCAGCAGGTGCAGAACCCGTTGTTGCAGCGGTGAGAGCGGCGTGACGCCGTGAGAGCGACGGTTCACTCCGGGGAAGAGCAGAATATCGCAGAAGGCGTCGAGCAAACGCTCGCTGGTGGTGCGCGATGCAGTGCGTTCATCGTCCATGGAAGGCAACAACCCTTCCTTGACCAGCTGGAGGCGTGCAATTGCTTCCAGCAGCGCGAGGGTGCGCAGTCCCAGAGCAAGCAGACGCACCAGCCCGACCTCTAATTCCGAAGTATACACCTCGTGTGGCGTCAGTGACAACGGCCAGCCGTGCAAGCGCTCGAAGCCCGAAACCGGGAGAGTGGCAATCGCAAGCGCCCGATCTGCAGGTAGATCGGAGGGGGGAATGTTCAAACCGAGCATCTGCCACCCCAGGCGCTGGATCGCCTGCGCAAGCGCGTCGATATCGGTCGAAACGGTCAGATGCACATCACGCTCGATGCGCACCCCCGTCGGACGTCCACGGTACCGGCGCACTACCCGCTCCTCGATCTGCTCGACGAAATCGAGGTGCAACAGACCGTGCACCTGGTAACTGTCGAGGATGGCATGTGCGGCTTCGCGCAGATCGTCGAGCGAGCGCGGACGGCGTTTCCCGCGTTTGCGCTGGACAAGCGCCAGCAACGCCGCTTCCGCGCGCGCCAGTCGAGTGCGGAGCGCTTTTTCCAACAGCCGCGCCTGAACGGGTGAGCGCACAGCAATTCGCCGCTCGTTCCAGGCAATTGTCGTGCCGTCAATATCCGCACTTGCCGGCGCCGTCCACTCGATGCCGCTTGCAATCGAGAAGTGATGCCCATTGTGCTCCGAAAAGAACGAGGAGACGTCGGCAGGGAAACGATCAACGAAAGGAAGCGCGTGATCAGACAGTGCATCAGGAAACAGGCAGAGGTACTCGTCGTTGCGCATATGAATTGCGCCCCGGAGTTCGATGGACGTCAGAGCGTCACCGACGAATCGATACTGCGGTTGCAGAAGAGTTTGCGCTATCTGTTCCAGCATGTCGGTGAATGACGCAACGGGAATGCGGGTATCGGGAAAAGACCACGTCATCAGTGGCACATTCCATGGATCGAGGGTTGCCAGCAGAATCGACGGGCGCAGTGTTCTGGCGCGCCAGGGATGCGCTTTGCTGATCTGAAACGAACCATTGGGCGAGATATGCCACGAGCGCCCTTCATAGAAACGCAGGTGCACCTGTTCCACCGTCAGGGTCCAGGCGCGCAACATATGTCGGTTCAGATCGGTCTCAATGGCTCGCCAGCGTCTGTCGTCGCTCAATCCGATCAGGACATCGTAAAGACGGTCGATGTCGACGTCGGCGGACGTGACATCGTTGCCGGTGCACCAGCGTAACGTCTCCGCATGAGCCAGCACCCACTGCTGGATGGCTTTCGGTTTGTGATTACTGCACGACAACAGATGCGTCAACCAGACTACAGCCGTCCATCCGGCGCTGAGATTGCCCCAGTAGGCGCGTGTGGGAATGTGACGATCCAGCGTCTGAGGAATATCAATTCTACGCATATGTGCAATGAGAAGGGGAAGATCATCGCTGCGCTCGGCGGCGGGATTCAGCACTTTCGTCGGTTCGTGGGCGTAGAGCATGGGCGTCGACCTGTGAACTGCTGGTCCAAAATGCTACATGGCTTCACCATAGTAGCAATTCAGGATGACCGCCTCTTTGCAGTGTCTTGTCTGCCACGTGAATGTTTGTTAAGACAACGTTTCAGGGTATAATTGGTGGCATGAACACCTATCCATCATCTCCACAACGCCACATGTTGCCGGGCGGGCTGTGTGTGCTAATTGAGCCGTTGCCATATGCGCGTTCGGTATCGGTCGGTTGCTTCGTCGGAGTCGGCGCCGGTCACGAAGCGCGGCACGAGAGCGGCATAGCGCATTTTATCGAGCATATGCTGTTCAAAGGCACCCAACGCCGGCCATCGCCCAAAATGATCGTCGATGCCATCGAAGGGATCGGCGGGATTCTGGATGCCTACACCAGTTTTGAGTCGACCGTCTATTACGCCAAAGTCGCCGATATCTATTTCGACCGGGCAATTGACGCGCTCTCCGATATGCTGATCGCGCCGCGCTTCGATCCGCTCGATGTCGAAAAGGAGCGTCGCGTCATCGCCGAAGAACTGCATCAGACCGAAGACATGCCTTCGGAACTGGTGCATCTGTTGCTCGACGCAGCGATGTGGGGCGATCAACCGCTGGGACGGGACATTGCTGGCAGTGAAGAGACGATAGCGGCATTCACCGCCGAACAGATCGTTGCCTTCTGGCGTACGCACTACACAAAGCGGAACATGGTCATTTCGATTGCGGGCCATGTTGACGCGCAACGGGCGCTCGACGCAGTCGCCGCTGCTTTTGATGCGCTTCCAGAGGGAACACCGGGCATCTGCCTGCCCAGTAAGCCGCCTTTGCCAGGTCCGGCGTTGACGTTGCGCCGCGACGACAATGAACAGGGGAACTTCTGCATTGGCTTTCGCGGCATTGCCTATAACGATCCGGATCGTCGCGCATTGCTGGCGTTCGACACGGTGATTGGCAGTGGTCCGTCGTCGCGCCTCTTCCAGGAGATCCGCGAAGAACGAGGACTGGCATACAACATTGGCAGTTATAGCCGCGAACATCACGACGCCGGAAAGTGGGTCGTCTTCGGCAGCGTCGAGCCGCCGAACCTGCGGGAGTGCCTGGCGACCGTCATGGCGGAACTGCGGCGCGTGCGCACTGAGGGGATCACCGCCGATGAACTCGCGCAGGTCAAGGAACAGGTGAAAGGCGGCATTCTCCTTTCGCTCGAAGATACGTGGGCGATTGCATCACGCAACGGGTCCCATCAGTTGCGCTATGGCCGCGTTATCCCGATTGAACAGGTGGTCGCCGAGGTTGAGGCCGTATCGCTCGAGGAGGTGCTTCGGGTCGCACAACAGGTCTTGCGCGACGAGCATCTGCACATGGCGGTCATCGGTCCATATGAAGATGGTGCGGACCTCGAAGAACTCCTGACGGTAGAGAACCCCTCATCTTCTGCACAGCGTCGGGTGCGATCCACAAAGCACACGAAATGACGCAGAGAGACGCTTGAGAGCAGGTTCACAACCCGCTCATCTTTCAAGTGCAGCGTTTTGAGCTGCGAGGCGCGGTTTCGGCGTGCTGACCGTTTTCTCCCCTCATCCCTTGCGGTGAGCCTGTCGAACCGCCAACCCCCTTCTCCCCTGGTGGGAGAAGGGGGCGTTCGGGCATTTCGATGCTCAACGCAGGCAATCCGACGGGTGCGGGCGCAATGCGCCTTGCGGAAGGAAAGCGCATCCTTGCAGCAATACGCCTGGGCTGGCGACTGAAGTCACACCGGACGGTCGTTCCGCCGGGCGTCCACCTGCGTGGACCTCTCCACCCTTCGTCTACGCAGGCGGACGTTTGGTCGCCACTATGAAGGGCGATTCCAATCGCCGGCAACTGTCAATAAGCGCGCCCGCAGGCTGATCGGTTTTCCCTACGCTTGCGCGGCGTGTTACAATATATGCAGAACATATGTCGGCAACGCGCCGCCGCTGGAGCGACCCTCCAGAGGAACTTCCCGACTCCTCGCCCGCCGCAAGGCGGAACGTCGCCCCGCGAAACAGCAAGCGGGGGCGCGTGGATGGCAACGCCCACGCGACGCAAGACGGCAACAGAGAGCAGACCCGCCGATGGCCCCTTTTGGGGCGCAGGTAAGGGGTGAAAGGGTGCGGTAAGAGCGCACCGGCGTCGGCAGCAATGTCGGCGGCCAGGCGACTGCGCCGACGATGGGGAGCAAGGTGTGTGGGGCGGGCTCATCGTGTGGGAGCGGCGTATGCCGCGCCAGCACCACCGCGTTCGCTCACATCGCAGCCGCGACGGTGAGGGCGGGTAACACCCGCCAGGCCAGGAGCGGCCCGCGCTACGCGCGGAGAGAGATGGCGGCAAACAACAGAATCGGGGGTATGGTTGCCGACGCGCGCGGGCGGAAGTGACGCTTTCGCCCGCTTCTCTTTGCCCATCCTACACCTGTTTACGCTCTTCCTGGAAGCGCAGGCGTGATGTGCGGCGCCCCGGGGCGGCGGGGCGCCGTGCGTTGGCGCTTGCTGAGACTATTCCGCCGCCGCTTCTCCTTTTCGGGGGCTGCCCCCGAACCCCTTTTGTGGGCGACCGGCGGCATCATCTCCCCCAACCGTGAACGGTTAGCGCGCCTTCCAGGCTTGACGGGAGATGCCAGTCGCGCTACGATAGCGCCGCTCGCCTGAAACCCGTCGGAGCCGTTGTGCAATCGTTCCCTCTCCTCATCCTGCGGCGCCTCGAACGTTTGCTGATCGGTTCGTACCCGGAGCCTGTTCGCGCCAATGCCCGCATCGAACTGTTCGCCTCCTTCTGGTATGGTCTCTTCTTTGCCGCCAGCCTGACGTTTTTTCCGGTCATTCTGCGTCGTCTGGGCGCCACTTCCTTCGAACTCGCTCTGTATGTCATTTTCAGTTACATCGGCCAGACCCTGTCGCCTCTGAGCCTGGCGCTCCTCCACCGCACGTCGCCATTGCGCTTTTCGATCATTGCCTGGTCGTTCGGGCGCGGTTTGCTCCTGTGTGGTGCGCTGCTCACCGAAGCGCCCTGGCTGCTGGCGCTCGCCGCCCTGTTCTGGATCGCCGAGGCGCTGCCATCACCAGCATATGCGCGCATCATGCAGCAGATCTACCCGCCGCGCTACCGGGGGCGGGCGATGTCCGCCGTGCGGATCGGGGTCTCCATCGTCGTTCTGATTGCAACACCGATTGCGGGGTGGACGCTCGATCAGGTCGGGCACCAGCCGCTCTTCGCGCTGGCCGCGATCTTTGGCGTGGTTTCGAGCCTGGTCTTCTCGCGCGTTCGTCCGGTGGACGGCGCAGCGGAGCCGGCGAATCAACCGGCGCTTCGGGCGCTGCTCCCGATTGTGCGCCGTGATCGACGATTTGCGCTGTATCTGCTGGTTCTGACGGTCTATGGGTTCGGCGCTGTTATGGCGCTGCCGCTCTACCCGATCGTGCAGGTGAGCCGGCTGCAACTGTCGTATACGACCATTGGCTACCTGGGTCTGGTGCAATCGATCTTCTGGCTGGCGGGTTTCTTTGTGTGGGGGCGGCTGCTTGATCGCTACGGACCGCTGTGGGTGCTGCGACTCAGCATTCTGCTGGCTGCCTTCGTGCCGTTGACGTATGTTTGGGCTGGCGACGCCTGGATGCTGTTGCCTGCTTTCATCTGCCAGGGGTTGATGCAGGGCGGCTTTGAATTGGGAATTACAACCGGAGTCATTGATCTTGCAGAGCGCGGGCGCGTGATGGAGTACACAGCGCTTCAGGCGGCGACGATCGGTGTTCGTGGCATGCTGGCGCCGCTGCTGGGCGCGCTGCTCCTCGGAGCGGGTGTATCCGAAACGCTGGTGCTCGGCATTGCCGCCGGACTGGTGGCTGTTTCGTGGGTTATGCTCGGCGCGGTACGGTCGCCGCAATCTGGCTGAGTCCTATGACCCCAGGCGAATGTAGATCGGCCTGTCGCTGACGTTGAAACGGATCAATCCATCCCTGTCCAGATCGGAACAATCGACGGCAGGCGGCGTTGGGCGCTCCAGATGGGTGATGCACGTCGCCCGTGCGCCAGGCAGCGCCACCAACCCCCATCCCGTTTCCGCCTGAGCGCCAGGGCGCCAGAAGACGTATAACGGCGCACCATCGCGCGTGGTAAAACGCAGCGTCTGCACCATGCCGTCCTGATCGAAACGTACATCGGTCAGCGGCGGACCGGCATACGCTGCGCCCTGAAGGAGAAACGCCGCGTTGCGGTACGCATAGAACGCCGGTCGTGGCGTCACACCGTTGATGCCAACATCTGCCAGGTGACTGTGCTGAAATCCCGTTCCCTGCTCCAGGAGGGTATACCAGAGAATGCCGCGCAGATTCATCGCGATCGCCAGAGCGTAAATCCGGGCGGCATAGTTCGCCTGTATCTGTTGATAATCGGATGGGCAGGGTTGCCCTTCGGGACACACTTCAGCGACCTCCAGAGCGGCAATGGGCGTTTGTTCGAGACCATATATCGCCAGAGTCCGGCGCAGGTTCTGCGCTTTCAATGTCATACGCTCGGCGCTGCCCCAGCGGGCATAGCCAGAGAACCCGATGATATCGCACGCCAGCCCGCCGCCTTCGATCATGCCGCGCAAAAAACCGAGCGTCGGCCGGTCGTCGGGCCAGAAATGCGCAAAATTGCCGCCGATGATCTGCGCGCCAGGGTTGACCGAGCGAACGGCGTTTGCGAAGACGCGCAGCGCCGCGCCATAGGCGTCGCCGCCATACCACGGCGCAACGCCGGTGTTCCAGCATCCGATGCCTTTACTGTCGGAGATGGCAGGGGTGAAATCGGGTTCATTCCAGAACTGCCAGTATCGTACTGCGAGATCGCCGCTCCGGTAGCGCGCCGCCGCTGCTGCCGCAAAACGCGCCAGGTCCGCGTAGGCTTCGGGCGCCACCGGGCTGCATGTGCGCCCCGGAAGACGACGCGCCCACTCGGGAGCGATCTGCACCAGCACGACCGGCTCAATGCCAGCGGCGCGCAGGCGGCGGATGTTCGCCTCCAGCACCGCTGCCGCTTCCCACGAATACGCACCTCGCTGCGGTTCGATCGCATCCCACACCAGGTCGCCGGCACGCGCCCAGGTCGCAGGAAGCGCTGGCAAGAGCGCCTCGGCGCGCGTTCCCTGAGACACCCGGAGATCATACCCCAGCAACACGCGCGTATCGGGAACGCTGATCAGCGGCAAATAAGCGGTAAATGTCGTTTCTGCCAATCCGACTGCGGGGGAAGGCGACGCTGTGAGCAGCATCAGGGTCATGAGGATGAGAACAATCGGTCGCATACGAACCTGTTGCCGATGCTTGAGCGTGTGCAGAATCTTGTGGAGCGTGCGCATCCGGCGCCGTAACCTCTGGACGAGACACCCGCATCTCCAGGCGATCCAGGGGTCCCGACACGAGGAGTTCACGTGCGCGCAGGCGCCACTGCGTCGTTCTGTCAATTTTCGACCATGTCCACGATCCGAACGCTACCTGATCATACTGTATCCAGCGGAACGAAACCCGGATTGATCGTTACACTTTCGTGACGACCGATCGATAGTACGACCGGTCATTGTGATATAATCGCTCCGCCTGGACAAGAGGTGAAGGAGCCAACCGTGCCAGCAACACTGACTGCACGCCAGCAGGTCGAGCGGACGCATCACGACCGTATCGCCGCCCGCGAACGACGCGACTTTTATGCCTGGGGCGCACTCGATGCCGCCGATGCCTATGCCTGCTCGCTGATCGACTATCCGGCTGGCAGTATGATTCTCGACCTTGGATGTGGGCGTGGCATCCATGCGGTGCGCTTTGCGCAATCCGGCGCCCGTGTTGTGGCGGTCGATCTGTCAGGCGGCATGGTTGCCATGACGCAATCGCGCGCGATCCACGCAGGGGTTGGCGATCGCGTTACAGTTCAGCAGATGAGCGCCGAGTCGCTCGGATTTGCCGATGCCACATTCGACTATATATTTGGTCATTCTGTGCTGCACCACACCGATCTGGCAGTGACCCGGCGGGAAGTGCAGCGTGTGCTCAAGCCAGGCGGACGCGCCGTGTTCCTTGAGCCGCTCGACCACAACCCGGCGCTCAACCTGTTTCGTTATCTGACGCCGTGGCGACGCACGCCAACCGAAAAACCGTTGAGCCTGGCAGACCTGCGTTTTTTTGCGGAACCGTTTACCCGCAGTTCGCATCGCGAGTTCTATCTTCTGGCGCTCGGAGCATTCATCTTCGTGCCGTTCAAGAGTCGCACGCTGTTTCAGCACACTCTGCGCCTGCTCAATGCCGTTGATCAGCGGATGTTTCGTCTGGTCCCTGCGCTGCGACGGTACGCCTGGGTGACGGTGCTGGACGTACAGCGCTGACCGCAGGCGCACCAGGCGTCTGTGCGACGCGACGAAAGCAATGCAGCGAGGTTCGGATGGATGCACACCCTTCATACATCGCCATTGGCGACGACGGAGCGCCGGAGATGCCAGTACCGGACGCCGCTGCGCAACGAGCGGCGCAGTTATTTCCATGCGTGTCGATCATTACGCCATGCTACAACGAACACAAGACCATAGGCCTGCTGCTCGAAGGCGTCTATCGCCAATCGTATCCGCGCGCCGCGATGGAGGTCGTGATTGCTGACGGCGGTTCGACCGACGCCACACTCGAAGTCATCCGGGAGTTCCAATCCAGCCATCCTGACCTGATGATAAGGGTCGTATCGAACCCGCAGCGTATCACGCCGGCGGCGCTGAATCGCGCAATTGCTGCGGCGCGTGGCGAGATTCTGATCCGCCTCGATGCACATTCCATTCCTGCGCATGATTATGTGGCGCGCTGTGTGGCAGCGCTCGAACAGGGTCTTGGCGATAACGTCGGCGGCGTGTGGGAGATTCGCCCCGGCGCGAACGGATGGATTGCGCGCGCGATTGCGGTTGCGGCTGCGCACCCCCTCGCCGTCGGCGATGCGCAGTACCGGCGTGCACCTGCATCTGCACGCGCCGTAGATACTGTTCCGTTTGGCGCGTTTCGGCGTGAACTGTTTGATCGTATTGGACTTTTCAATGAACAATTGCCGATCAATGAGGATTATGAATTCAATGCCCGGATCCGACAGCACGGCGGCGTGATCTGGCTCGATCCGGCGATCCGTTCCGTGTATATTGCGCGTCCGACATTGCGCGCCCTGGCGCGGCAGTACTGGCGGTACGGCTTCTGGAAAGCGCGCATGCTCGCGCAGTATCCGGCAACGTTGCGCTGGCGCCAGGCTCTTCCCCCGCTCTTTGTGACAGGCTTGCTGGGATTGTCGGTCAGCGCGCCGTTTGCGGCGCCCGCGCGGCCGGCGCTGGCGGCAGCGATTGCCCTGTATGGAGGCGCTCTTGGCGCTGCGGGCATACATGCCGCTGCACAGCGGCGTGATCCGGGTCTGGTTGCGGGATTGCCGCTGGCAATGGCGGCGATGCATCTCAGTTGGGGCAGCGGCTTTCTCTGGAGCGCCTGTTCTTTGCTCATAAAACGCCGGGCGCCTGAACAGGTCGTGCCGATACCATGAGTCGACGGGCTGTAGTCAATCCGGCATCACGAACGCACCAGATGCCATTCCACCTGCGTCTGGAGATCTCCGAGCGCCGGTTGTTGTTGCGCATCGGCGATCTGGCGTTAACCGCGATTGCAGTCTTTGGAGCGCTATGGGTGTGGGCGCGCCTGGCAAACCGTTCACTGGACATCGGATTGATCCAGGAGCAGGTTGGTTGGGTGGCGCTGATCGGCATCGGGTGGCCCTTCTGGCTGATGCTGGCAGATATGTACAACCTGCGTCTGGTTGCGCGGATCGGTCCCAGCATGCGCCGCATTCTCCTTGGCGGTCTGGCGCTGCTGTTTGGCTACCTGATCCTGTTCTTTGTGCTCTCCCGCGCCCCCGTGACGGGCATGCTCGCTGCGATTGAGACCGGCGCGCCGCCGCTGCGTTTTGCTCCAGCGCTTGCGATTGTGGCGCTGGTTACGCTCATGGTCATCTGGCGTCTGGCATACATTCGTGTGCTGGGAGCGCCGCACACCCGCCGTCGCCTGCTGATTGTCGGCGCAGGTCAGGCGGGTTCGACGCTATCGCACGTCATCCTCAAAGGGCATAGTCCATACTACGAGATCGTCGGATTTGTCGATGACGGGCTGCAGGTGCACCGCGATCAGATCGGCAACATTCCGGTGATCGGCAGTATCGACCGTCTTGGCGATGTGGTGTGGGAACGTCGCATTGATGAGATTGTCATTGCCAGCAGCGAGGTCAGCGGTGAGGCGCTGCAAGTGTTGATGGATTGCTACGAAAACGGCGTGACCATCACGCCGATGCCGCTGCTCTACGAACGTCTGACGGGGAAGATCGCCGTGGAGCACGTCGGCAGTCAGTGGTATGTGGCGCTGCCGCTGCAATCACGCCCGACGCGCACAGCCGAGGCGGTGATCAAACGTCTGCTCGATCTTGTCGGCGGTCTGGCTCTGGCAGTGGCGCTCCTGATCCTGCTCCCGTTTCTTGCGCTTGCCATTTGGATCGATTCGCCCGGACCCGTGTTTTACCGGCAGCAGCGCGTCGGCTGGCGCGGCAAGCCATTTACCGTGCTCAAGTTCCGCTCGATGGTGCAGGACGCCGAGCCGGATGGCGAGGCGCAATGGGCAGTGAAGGATGACCCTCGCGTGACGCGCGTCGGTCGTCTGTTGCGCCGGATGCGCCTCGATGAGTGGCCGCAGGCGCTCAATGTGCTGCGCGGCGAGATGAGCCTGGTCGGTCCGCGCCCGGAACGGCCCGAATTCGTCGAACGATTGCAACTGGAGATACCGTTCTATCGCGTGCGTCTGGCGGTCAAGCCCGGGTTGACCGGATGGGCGCAGATCAACTACGAGTATGGCGATAGCATCGAAGCGGCGCTGGCAAAACTTCAATACGATCTCTACTATTTGAAACATCAGTCTTTCTGGTTCGACCTGCTCATTCTGGCGCGAACGGTGCATGTGGTGCTGCGGATGAAGGGGCAGTAGGGGTAGGGGGTAGGTTAGACCATATGAAAATCTATCCTGTATCGACGATAGATGTTGCACATTCGAGCGCTGTGACATCCCGTAACGTCATGGCGTGGCGGCAGTGGGGTCTGGCAGGCATTCTGGCAATCATTGCGTTTGGGATTGGACTGGCGTTCGCTCCTGCTGGACTGCATTTCGACGCAGCGAATCCGGCGGCGGAGCGGCATGTGGTTGGCTTCAGCGCTGCCGAGGCAAATGAGCGTGAGCAGTACCGCTGGGCGGAGCGCGACGCTGCGTTGCGCCTGTTTGGTCTGACCCGGCGCCGGTTGATCGTCGATCTGCGTATGACCTCGCCGCGCCCGCCGGATGCCGCGCCTGCCGAAACACGTCTCGCCCTGGGTTCCTGGCGCAGCAACACGTTTGTCGTCGGGGGCGACTGGCGTCGTTACCGGGTATTGTTGCCGCCGCGCCCTGGCGCCCCCGACCTTCGCCTCGATATCCGCACCTTCCGACCTGCGAAGGAGAGTGACAAACGCGACCTTGGCGCGGCTGTGACCCGCGTGGCGGTCTACCCCGCTGATGATCTTCCGCCGCAGAGCGGCGCCATTGCGACCCTCGGCGTCGTGCGCACCCTTGTGCTGCTGCTGGCGCCGATTGCGCTGTTTGCTGCCACGTTGCGCACAGAAAGCCGCGTTGCGCCGTGGATCGTTGTTGGCGGGACAGCCGTTCTCACAGCTATTGCTGCGGCTCGTCCAGTCGATACTGTGGCGTTCCTGCCCGATCTCTGGCTTATTCCGGTTGGAACCGCGATCGGCGTGGCCATCTTTTTCGGCGCGCAACCGCACCTGACGCCGATGCTGGCATTTCTGCAACGCATCCTGGCGTCGGATGCAGCGCGGCTCGCCGTCGTTCTGGTCGTCGCCACGATTCAGGGGCTGGTGTTTCTTGTGCTGGTTCCTCCCTGGCAACACTACGATGAACCGGCGCACTTCGAGTTTGCCTGGTTGTTCGCGTTCCATCCCTCCTGGCCCGCGCCCGGAACAGTAAACCCGGCGATTGCCTGGATTGGCGGCGAAGGTCGCGCGTTGTCGCACATGCCCACATACCATCTGCTGGTCAGCATTCCTCTCCGCGCCGCCGGCGGATGGAGCATCATCGATCAACTCTACCTGGCGCGCACCGTGTCGCTTACGATGTTCATCGCAACCATTGCAATACTCGGCGGCATTGCACGCACGCTCTTTGACGCCGGTCATCCGATGCGCTGGCTACTGCCACTGGTTGCTGCGCTGGTTCCGCCGTTTGCCGACATCATGACCGCTGTGAATAATGATGTTGGAGCTATTCTGGCATTTTCCCTCTTTCTATGGAGTGTCGTCCACATTCTTGTACAAGGATGGAGCGCCAGGCGCGCAGCGTGGGTCGTTAGCGCAGCGCTGATTGCAGCAGCAATGAAGAATGTGGCGCTGGTTGCTGTGCCGTTCGCATTCGTCGTTCTGTTGATCGCGGTTGGGATCAGGCGGAAATGGCGCTGGAGACGAATTATTGCTGCGCTTGCCGGCGTTGGGATTGTCGTTGCAGGCTTTGGTTTGACCTGGGGCGACCCCGCTGCATGGTATCGCTACGGCGCCGTTTCGGAACATGGAGCAGCGCGAGTCGCGCTTTCCGATGCACCGCATGGACGGCATGCCTTTCGTCTCACCGCCGGTTTCTCGCCGTATGAACTCTCTGGTCTTTCTGCACCTGTAATGACTGAAGATCTCCCTGCAATCGCCGGTGGTCCGGTCACGATTGGCGCGTGGGGGTGGGCGTCGCGCGCAGCAACCGTCGCCGGACCTGTTATCCTCTACAATGATCTCGACCCCGACTTGAAGACGATTACCACCTTACCCATAGACGTTGATACTCAACCTCGATTTATCACATGGACGTTCGAGGCGCCGCCAGTTCTGAGAACAATGCAGGTGTTGATGCCCGCTCCTGCTCCAACGTCTGACGCACCGCCGCTCACATTCTTCTTTGATGGTCTGGTTGTCGTCAAGGGCATCCATCCTGCTCATCCGCCGCCACAATTGAACAATACGGCAACCGCCGGTCGCTGGAACGGACAATTCATTACGAACCTGGTGCGTAATGGATCGGCAGAACATGGCTGGTTGTATCTTCGCCCGATGATTGACAGTGCGGCATGGCCGCTGGTTCGGCGTTCTCCCTCTCGAATCGTGACTTCACTGATCGACCTGGAGCGCACAGGACCGATCATTCTGCTTCGCGTTGCGCCCGATCTGACGTTTCGCTCACTGATGACATTCGGATGGGGCGAGGTGGAACCGTCGGATCGAATCTGGCGCACGGTGTTGCCGCTCGTCGTGCTGGCGCTTCTGGTTGGCTTCGCCCACACGGTCATCGTCAGACGCGGCAGCCTCTCGCCAAGACATATTGCAACCGCAGTCATTCTGATTATTGGCGCGCTTCTCTGGGCAAATGCAGCACTGCGGATTCTCCCGGCGCTGGTTGCGCAACCCGCTCCCTTCCCGCGCTACGGCTTTCCCGCAATCGGACCGCTGGCGCTGGTTCTCGCTGCCGGATGGCTGGCGTGGTGGCCAGCGCAGCGACGCTCGGTCGGCGCCGCTGCACTGGTGATTGCATTGCTCATGTTGAATGCACTCGCCTATGCCACAATATGGTGGCACTGGTATGTGTGACCATCACCAGGATGCCCGAGATGACGGTCACGCCCAGAGGTTTTCTAACCCCTGACCACCGCTTGCACCGACTCACCAATGATCGTCACAATCCGGTCGATCTGCTCCTCAGTCGAGACCAGCGGCGGCGCCAGCAGGATCATATCACCAAGGACGCGGGTGAACAATCCGCGTTTCATCATCTCCTGGTACACGCGCCCTCCGACATTCGCCTCGGTCGGGTACGGCTGTTTCGTCGCCTTGTCCGCCACCAGTTCGACGGCCGCCATCATCCCTTTGCCGCGCACATCGCCGACGCCATTGAGCGTGTAGAGCGTCTTCAAGCCATTGAGCAGTCGCTCGCCAAGCACGGCTGCCCGCGCGACCAGCCCTTCCTCTTCGATGATCTGAAGGTTGCGCAGCGCCACGGCACAACAGGTCGGATGCCCAGAATAGGTGTAGGCATGCATGTAGCGTTTGTCGGGCGGAGCGCTGTGAATGGCTTCGCGAATGCGGTCGGAGATGCCGATGCCGCCAAGCGGTATGTAACCGCTGGTAATGCCCTTGGCGAACTGCACAATATCCGGTTCGATCCCGTAATGTTCGAGGGCAAACCAGCGCCCGGTGCGGCCAAACCCGGTGATGACCTCATCGGCGATCAGCAGCACATCGTATGTGTCGCAGATCTCGCGGATACGCCCAAAGTAGTCGTCCTGCGGCACAATCACCCCGCCGGCGCCCTGCACTGGTTCGGCGATGAACGCCGCCACTGTATCGGGACCTTCGCGCAGAATGGCTTCTTCGAGCAGGTTGGCGGCAGCAATCCCATCGCTGATGTCCGGGGTCGGATTGACGAAGCGATACGGGTAGGGCGACTCAATGTGCACAATGCCTGGCATACGCGGTTCGAACATGGGCCAGTAGACCGGCAGACCGGTGGCGCTCATTGCCGCGATCGTCACACCGTGGTAGCCGCGCACGCGCGAGATGAACTTGACCTTGTCCGGCTTGCCAAGCAGTTTCCAGTAGTAGCGCGCCGTCTTGAACGAGGTTTCGGTCGCCTCGGCGCCGCCGCTGGTGAAGAAGAAGGTGTTGATCGATGGGTACATCAACTGGCTCAGGCGTTCCGCCAGATTGATGGCAGGCAGGTTCGACGAGCCGGTATAGGCGGAGCAGTACGCCAGCGTCGCCATCTGTTCCGCCGCCGCTTCCGCCAGTTCGCGCCGTCCATGCCCAATATGGACATTCCACAACCCGCTCAATCCATCGATATACTCGCGGCCCTCGATGTCGGTCACCATCGCGCCGCACCCTTTCACCCAGATCTTCGGCGACTGATGCCCGCTGGGGTGATACAGCGGGTGCAACAGGTGCGCCAGATCGCTCTGTATGCGATCAGCGACATCGATGGCGGTCATACGTCCTCCCCGTGTTCAAACAGTCGCGACAGCGTGCATCCAGCGCAATGATACCACAGGTACCACAATGCAGGAGGGCATCAATCGTTGAAATATTGTGTCAATAGAAGGATGTACTTCCTTGCAAATACAGGGGAAAATGCTCTCATCACGGCACGCATCGGTCGCTATACTGAATGACGAGTGAAAGGAGTCTTGCCATGGGTATCTTTGACTTTTTGTTCGGGCGTGACCGGCCCAACCAGCACCCACGCCCTGCGACCGGACCAACCACGCGCCTGAGCAGCGATGAGCAGGCGCTTGAGCGTTATCGCTACTTTCTGCGCACTGCCCCGCCTGATACGATCGAACAGGCATACGCCGACGCTTTCGCGCAGTTGACGCCAGAGCAGCGCGCGTATGCGCTACACGAATTGACAAACGTCTTGCCGCCGCACGAGCGCGCATCTCTGCCGCAGCAGGACGACCCGCAGACCCTGGCGCACCTGGCGACGCGCGCGGAACTGCGCGAGCCGGGCACGGTCGAGCGGCTGTTCAATCGCAATGACGCGCCAGCGCCAGTGGCGCAACAGGCAATGCCTGCAACCGGCGGCATGGGATTTGGCGGCGCGCTTGCCGGGACGTTCCTCGGCGCCCTAATCGGCGGCGTGATCGGCAGCATGGCGGCGCAGGCGATCCTGGACGGATTCGCCGCCGATGAGATGATCGGCGATCTGGGAATGGATGAGATGTCAACCGGTTTCGAGGATTTTGGCGGCGACCTGAGCGCCGATCTCGGCGGCGATTTCGATATGGGCGATGGGTGGTAAATTCACGGGACCGTGAGGGCATCGGGGGCGTCGGGGGGCGTCGTTAGGGGCAGGTCTCAGACCTGCCCCTAACGACTACGACGCCACATCCCTGGCAACCATATCCTCATATGTTTCGCGGCGCTGAATGAGGCGTGCCGATCCGCCGTTCACCATCACCACCGCCGGTCGCGGGGTCAGGTTGTAGGTGCTGGCCATGCTCAGCGTGTACGCCCCTGCCACCGGAACAGCCAGAACGTCGCCGACTCTGGCACGCGGCAGAGGGATGGCGCGGATCAACATATCACCGGACTCGCAGTAACGACCGGCAATCTCCACGATCTCCTCAACCGGCGCATTCGCCCGTTCCGCCAGCACAGCGGTATACCGCGCGCCGTAGAGTGCCGGACGAATATTGTCGCCCATGCCGCCGTCGATATGCAGGAAGCGCGTATGCGGAAGAACCTTTGTGGCGACAATCGTGTAAAGTGCGACCCCTGCGCGCGCGATGATTGATCGTCCCGGTTCAATCACCAGGCGCAGCAACGGGAACCCGCGCCGACGACATCCATCGGTGAGCGCCTCTCCCAACCGCGCGGCGCAAGTATGGAAATCAAGAGGGTGCTGGTCGGCAGTGTAGGGGATGCCCATTCCTCCACCGGCATTGATTTCCTGAATCATCAGACCGTGGCGCTCGCGCAGGCGCATAGCGCTGTCGAGCAGCACATCAATCTCAGCGGTATACGGGTTTACGTCGAAGAGTTGCGACCCCAGATGCGCGTGCAACCCGACCAGACGCAGACCAGGCGCGATCCGTAATCGTTCGGCGGCGGCATCGAGCGCATCGAGCGGCAGACCGAACTTCGATGTCGCGTGACCGGTCTGAATATGGGCATGGGTGTCGGTGGCGATATCTGGCGCAACGCGCAAGGCAACCGCCTGTGGCGATGAACGATGCGCAGTCAGGTTCGCCAGCAACTCCAATTCATCGAGGTTATCAACGATAATCTGACCGATCCCCGCTGCCAGCGCCTGCTCCAGTTCGGTGCGCGTCTTGGCGTTGCCATGCATGTGAATCCGCTGCGGCGGGAAACCGGCGCGCAGCGCGACGTACAACTCACCGCCTGATACCACATCCAGACCCAGCCCTTCATCGGCAATCAGGCGCGCCAGCGCTATGTTGAGCAACGCCTTGCTGGCGTAATGCACTGCCGTTTCCCCCTGATAATGGGCTGCAAGCGCCGTTCGCCAGGCGCGGCAGGCGTTCCGAATGGTCGCCTCATCGAACAGGTAGAGCGGCGTTCCATACTGGCGCGCCAGGTCCGCCACGTCACAGCCGCCAATCATCAGGCGCCCACGTTCATCAACGAGTGTCGTCAGGGGCCAGAGGTATGCGTCCATCTTGCGCTTCTGGGGTGAAGGGTTGGCATTCATTGGGCGTCGAGAACCGAGAACTGAGAACCGAGAACTGAGAACTGAGAACTGAGAACTGAGAACTGAGAACCGAGAACCGATACTATCTTGCGGTCCGTCGGACAAGATGTTCGAGCGCCCGGTTCACAAGGCGTAACAACCCCCAATGTGCGTTGGCGGTCGTGGACGCAGACTGCGCCCTGGCAGCAGCCCCAAGGGGGCTTGCATATCCTCAGCGAGGGCTTTCGCCCGCAGTGTCCCGGCGTCCCGCAGCGCGCACCAGCAGTATTGTACGAATGACCACGCCATGAGTATGAGAACCCTTTGCGCCTCTGCGCCTTTGTGTAAGACAACACGTTCAATGTTCAACCAACACGCGCTTCACCTCATCGAGTGCGCTGCGTTCGGTTACAAGCAACACCCGATCGCCCGGCTCCAGGATCGTCGTGCCGCCAGGCACGAGGCTATCGTTGTCGCGGTTGATAAGCACGACCAGCGCGCCACGCGGCAGCCCCAGTTCCATGATCGCGCGTCCGCATGCCGGTGATCCCGGTGCAACCGTCAATTCGACCAGTTGACTGCTGGCGCTCACCTTCGGAACGAACTCCTGCGGATAACGGAATGTCGCGGGGCGTTGCCGTTGCTGCACGCCGAGCCAGCGCGCCGCGCGCGCAATAGTCGTCCCCTGGATCAGCACCGAAGTCAGAACAATAAAGAAGACCAGATTGAACATCATACCGGCGCGATCCAGCCCCGCCAAAAGCGGGAAGGTCGCCAGCACAATCGGCGCCGCGCCGCGCAACCCCGCCCAGGCGACCATCACTTTGGCGCGCCAGTCGTAGCGGGTGAACGCCAGTGACGCGAACACTGCCACCGGTCGCGCGACGAAGACGAGAAATGCCGACATCAGCAGACCTTCGCCAATCACCGGGATCAGTTGGGAAGGGAAGACCAGCAAGCCAAGCACCAAAAACATGGCGATCTGCATCAGCCACGCCAGACCGTCGTAGAAACGAAGCAAACTACGCTTATGGGCAAAGTCACAGTTGCCGAGCACAATGCCCGCCAGATACACTGCAAGGAAGCCGCTGCCATTGATGAGCGCCGTTCCGCCGTAGGTGAGCAGCACCAGCCCCAACATCAGCGCTGGGTACAACCCCTCGAGTTGCAAGCGGGCGCGATTGATCGCAATCGCCATCACCCGCCCCAATGCATACCCTGCAACGCCGCCAATCGTCATCTGCAACAGAAAGAGCGGCGCCAGGCTTGCAAGCGAGCGCGATGGATCGGCGAGCACCATCGTCAATCCAATCGTCAGGAACACCGCGATCGGATCATTGCTCCCCGATTCGAGTTCGATCAATCCTTCCAGATTGTCGCGCAGGTTGACGTCGCGGGTGCGCATGACGGCAAACACCGCTGCCGCATCGGTCGAAGAAATGATGGCGCCGAGCAAGAACCCTTCCAGCAATGAAAATTGCAACAGGAAATGTGCAGCAACCGCCACCAGCAGCGCGCTGATCAACACGCCGAGATTCGCCAGGATCAGTCCGGTCCAGAGCACCGGACGGATCATCTGCCAGTCGGTGCTCAACCCGCCGGAAAACAGGATCAGTACCAGCGCCAGCACGCCGATCGATTGCGCCAGCCGGGCGTCATCGAAGGCAATCCCACCAGGACCGTCCGACCCGGCAAGCATTCCGATCAGCAGAAAGAGCAACGGCGCCGGCAACCCAAATCGCAGCGACGTCTTGCCGGCGATAATGCTGATGATTAGAAGCGTCGCTGTGATCAGGAGAATGAATTCGAGCGACATGGTCCTTTTTCCGAACTCGTCGGGGCAGGTCGCAGACCTGCCTTGCGCCAGGCGTCCGTCGGGGCGCAGACCTCGTGCCAAACCGGTTGGGGCAGGTCTCACAGAGCGATCAGACGTGGAGCGGCTGACGTTGGCTGTGCCTGTCGAAGCCAACGTCAGCCGCAAGACGGTCAACACTGGCAATTATAGTGTAACATCTGGTTGATCGCCCTATCAGACCTGCGTTTCGCCAGGCGTCCGTCGGGCGCCAGACCTCGTGCCAAACCGGTTGGGGCAGGTCTGAGACCTGCCCTGCGCCAGGCGTCCGCCCGGACACCCACCCTTGCGCTATACCGGTTGGGGCAGGTCTGAGACCGGCCCCAACGACGAAAATGGCTTCCTGTTAGAACAACCCTCTGTGCTTCGCCTGGAGTCGGGGTGATGCCTGCCATCCTCGCAACGAAACGCTGGCGTGGCTCCAATGACACAGCCATAGTCCCACGCGGCGAAGTGACTATCGTATAGTTGCAAAGGCGTGTTACTGGTCATTATAATCCATTATATGCAACTGCGACTCAGCGCGAGTCGCTGTAACCTCTCTCTCGTTAGGAGGCAGCGCTATGAACTTGCTGCTTATTCTCTTGACGATGGTCCTTCTAACGGCGACCGGCGTGTATGTCCTGGTGCAGGATTGGCGTGCGACTACGAATCGCCTTTTTGCCCTCTTTGCGCTCAATGCCATTACCCTGATGATTGTCGGCGTTCTGCGCCTGACAGGAAAGAGCAAAGAGGAAATCTGGTTTGTTCATGGCTTAACGAGTCCCTTGCTTGCCATCAGCTCCTGGTTGCTGGTATGGCTTATCCTGGCAATCTTCATTCCGCACCGATACGCCCAGAAGTCGCTGCGCTGGACCCTGGCTGCGCCATACCTGATGATGGCCCTGTGGCTGATACTGGACTGGTATGGCGGTTTCGACCTGATCAGGCGCTCGGACACATTCACAAAGGACGGGATGCGGATCTTCGCCATAAGCCCGCTCTTTCCACTGGTTATGACGCTCTACGTTTTGAGCGGCTTATTGGTTCCTATCGCCATGCTTCTGGTTGTTGCCAGACACAATCGCGCTGTGGTCCAACCAGCAATGTGGTTATCGGGGGGCATTGCGTTATCGTTTGGAGCAGGCGCATTGTTTGGCGAACGCGCACTTCTGGCGCTGAACTATGCCAGTATGCTCCCCCTCTATCTGGCATTCGGCTGGGTGACGTTGCGCTACCAGGTGTTCCGTCCCTCGAGCGTCGCGTTGCGCACGGCTATCGAGCATTTGCCCGATGGAGCGGTCGTGCTCGATGCGCAACGACAGATACGCTTCGCCAATCGCGCCGCGCAGCAGATGTTGCGCCCAGGCGTCGGCGAGATGCCGTTTGAAGAAGCGCTCGCGCGCGCCGGTTTTGACGAACAGACGACCCCTGATGATCGGCTGGTCGGTCTACGGCGCTTTCAGCGCACTGGCGAGGTCGCCGTCACGCTGGTCGTTGCCGAGACCCCCATCGACGGGGATCGTGACGCAGCCAGCGTGCTGATCCTGCGCGATATGACCACTGCGGAACGGCAGCAGGCGGCGCTAGCCGCCTCGCGCGCCGCGCTCGAAGCGCGCACTGCAGAACTGGAGCGCTCCCTCGAGGCGATTCGGCAACGGGACGCGCTGATCACCCGTCTGACGCTGCCGTTGATCCCGTTGAGCGAGGGGGTGCTGGCGATGCCGCTGATCGGCGCCTTCGACGGCGCGCGCTGCGCGACGCTGCTTGCGCGGCTGCTGGACCAGATCGAAGCACGCGGCGCACGCGCCGTCCTGCTCGATCTGACCGGGGTCACCGGGTTTGACCAATCGCTGGCGGCGGCGCTGCGGCAGGCGGCGGACGGCGCGCGCCTGATGGGGGCGCAGCTGGCGCTGTGCGGCGTGCGCCCCGACATCGCCGAGAGCATCGTCCACGAACGCATGCACCTGAACGGCGTGCGCCTGTTTGCCACCATGCAGGAAGGCGTGGCGGCGTTGCTGGGGCACAACCGATGACCGTCACCTCAGGGATGCCCTGCCTGCCGTCAACTGCCGCAACGCCTCGGACAACGCCGCGATATGCGCTTCCGGGAGGATGATTTCCAGCGTCACGTCCGCTGCAAACGCTTCGTGCTCAACTGTGCCGTGATGTGCAGCAATCAGTCGTCGCGTCTGCTCATATGCGGAATAGGGAATAGTGACCAGGAACCGGCGGCGGGCGATCTTTTCCGTGCGCGGCAACGCCGCAAGCACGGCTTTCGCCGCATCGCCATAGGCGCGCACCAGTCCGCCGGTTCCCAGGAGCGTCCCGCCAAAATAGCGCGTCACCACCACCACAATATCCCCCAACCCGCTGCCGCGCACGACGCTCAACACCGGACGCCCGGCAGTTCCGGCCGGTTCGCCGTCGTCGCTCATTCCTTCGATGGTGGTCGAACCGTGACCGATGACATACGCATAGACATGGTGCGTGGCGTCCGGCATCTCGGCGCGCACCGCGGCAATGAACGCCTTTGCGTCTTCGACGGTCGCGGCGGGAGCGGCGGAACCGATGAAGCGCGAATTGACCACGCGCAGCTCCATGCGCGCAGGACCGGCGGGTATCAGGCGAGGAGGCGAATCGGCGGTCATGGTTGAGGTGAGAATATATCTGCAGGGACTGCTGAGCCATCGAGCACTTCCCATTTCACCATCCGGGACATGGCATGGACAACCGATGTATCTCCGTCGATCACGGTGCGCCGCCATTCAATAGTTCCGCCAAGAGCGCGATCGAATTTCAGCGTTTCAACAGTCGGAAAATCAGGATAGCGATCACTGGCGGATAATGTGCTGGATCGTTCGAAGAAATGGATTTCACCCCACATGTCATCGTTCTGGATGCCTTTATATTCATATCCCCCGATTGCAGCAGGCGAAATAGCATTGCCGAGAAATGAGCGACTCAAGTGAGTAAAGCGCTCAAGCCATTCGTTGTATGTTAAGGTGGTTATGGCTTGCCTGGCACGGTCGATTTTCTCTTCGTAGCGCTGACACTCTTCTATGACACCCTCAGAACCTGTTCCTACCTGGCTCCACTCGATGCCTTCGTGCGGTTCGGCTTCGCGCGCACGATAGTAACGTTCATAGTGGGATCGATTGGGATCATTCATATCGATCCACTTCCTATCAATGCTGTCGATTGCGAGATACGGGCTTGGGTATGGCGGAATGCCTTCGCGTTGAAAGTACTCATATTCAATATAAGACTTCACTGCAAAAAGCAACCACGAAGGTCACGAAGGGACACAAAGGACATGCACTTCATGGTTTATTTACCTTCGTGCGCTTCGTATCCTTAGTGGTTAAGCCTTTTTGCAGTGGACTCATGGCATGCATAGCGTCACGACGCCGCCTGCACCGCGTCCGCCACGATGCACCCGTCGCGCAGGCGCACCACCCGGTCGGCGTGCGCCGCCACTGTCGCGTCGTGCGTCACCAGCACGATTGTCACGCCGTGGTCGCACCGCACCTGTTCAAGCAAGCCCACGATCTCGTGCGCCGTGGCGACGTCCAGGTTGCCGGTCGGCTCGTCTGCCAGCAGATACTTCGGATGGTTCACCAATGCGCGCGCTATCGCCACCCGCTGCTGCTCCCCGCCCGACAACTCTCCCGGCAGGTGATCAACGCGCGCGCCCAATCCGACCGTCGCCAGCATCTCCTGCGCCCGCGCTCTCAGGTCGAACGCCAACTGGCGGCGATAGGGCCACAACGGCAGCATCACATTCTCCAGCGCGGTGAGCGCTGGCAGCAGATGGAACACCTGGAACACAAAGCCGATCGTCTCGCGCCGGAAATCCGCCAGCGCGTCCCCGTTCAGGCGGTTGAGATCCACCCCGTCCACCGTCACCCGCCCCGCCGTCGGGCGGTCGAGCGCGCCGATCAGGTGCAGCAGCGTCGATTTGCCCGACCCCGACGGTCCCTGGATCGCCACGAATTCGCCCGCATGCACCTGGAGCGTCACGCCGCGCAGCGCCTGCACCGGCGCGCGCCCACCGTAGACCCGCACCAGGTTCTCGACCGCAATCATCGTTCGCGCTCCACCGACTGCAGCAGCGCCAGCGGCGGCTGGCGCGCCGCTCGCCACGCGGGCGCCGCCGCCGCCAGCAGGCTGACCGCCACGCTCAGTCCGATCCCTAGCGGCGCAATCCAGATGAGCGTCAGCGGCAGGCGCGCATTGAGTGCGCCAAAGACGGAAGCCGCCAGCAGCACTCCAGCGCCGCCGCCGAGCGCGCCGAGCCAGACCGCCTGGCGTACAAACGCCCACGCCACGTCCGCCGTTCGCCATCCCAGCGCTTTGAGCATGCCAACCTCCCACGCCTGCTCGCGCAGCGCCAGCGCGACCTGATCGCCGAGCATCGCCGCGCTCAGTGCGACGCTCAGCGCGGCGATCAGCACGTGATGCCCTTCGATGCGGTGCAGGATGTACTCCCCCAGCAGGGTGAGCGTGCCTGTCAGGTAGCCCTGCGTTTCGACCACCGCCAGCAGGATGAGCGTCGTCAGCCCGCTGCTCAGCCCCTGGGTCAGCAGCACCATCACGGTGCGCGCCGGACGGCGCAGCAGGCTGTGAAGCGCATAGCCGCCCGTCCGGCGCGCGCTCCCGATGCCGACGGCGCGCACCTGCCCCAGGTGCAGTGCGGCGAGCGGCGGACGGCGCGCCGTGCGCCAGGCGGGCAACGCCCCACCCAGCAGCGCAAGGCTCAGCCCGACCGCCAGCGTGAGGAACGCGATAGACCAGGAAACAGGCAGCTGGACAGCGGCGGCGATGACCAGTGCCAGTCCAATGCCTCCACCGCCGCCGAGCGCGCCTGCCAGCAGCACGTCGCGCAGCAGACCCCAGCATATCGTGCGTTGTCGCCAGCCGAGCGCCTGGAGCAGCCCGAGGTCGCGCTGCCGCCCCAGAGCGGTGATCAGCGTCGTGTTGAGCGTGAAGAGGACCCCAACCACGCCGACGACGGTCAGCAGCGCCGCCGCGAAGCGATTGATCGTCACGCCAATTGCGGTATTGATGTTCTTCCGCACCCAGTACTCCTCCACATAGCCAAGACCCGGCAGGCGCACCAGAATGCGCTGGGGCGACGAGCCAACCATAATATCCACCTCCAGACCGGTGCGGCGCTGGATTTCCGAGGCGATTGCTTCGATCTTCGCCTGCGCGGCGGCATCGAGGCGGTCGATGCCAGCCACACGCACGCGGATGGCGCTGATGCAGGCATCGCCGCGCAGGGTGCGCGCCGCTTCGAGCGTCGTGAGCAGCAGCGGCGGGGGCTGGAGATACCCGCTGAGGGCGAGGGTCGGGAAGAGGGGGCGCGGAGCGACCGGCTGGCCCGCATCATCGTAGCGCAGGACGGCGCGCGGCGGATAGTAGGTCTCCAGCGGGACGCGGTTGACGTCGGCGACCCCCGGCAGACGCTCGATGTCGAAGACGCCTGTGCCCTGGATCATAAAGTGCATCCTGGTTCTGGGCGCCTCTGGGGAATTGGGATGGATCGCGCGGCGATAGGCGGGGTCTGCCACATGAGACGCCTGCGGCAGCGGCGCCGCCTCCAGCACGACCCGGGCGTGCGGGAATGGCGCGGTCGTTTCCCGATACGTGATCGGACCCAGCACGCCGGTGCGGTTGCGATAGGTGATGTTGCGCAATTGCTCCCGTGCATCCACAGGCGCCAGTTCGTCGAGCAGGCGCTGATAGGCTGCACCGCTGTCCTGTTCGACAACGGCGATGGTCTCTGCTGGGAGGGTATCCAGATACGCTACGCCGCCGCGCGCAGTGATTGCATCATAGGTCGTCGTGTCGGGCGGTAGGATGAGGCGCGTGAGTTCGGCGCGCAGGCGCAGCCGGACATACGGCGTGGCGTTGATCAGCACCGGAAGAGCGGCCACGTCCTCATTCCCTTCCGGAAAATCGACGGTATAGGTACGGACCGGACCGCTGCCCGGCAGCCGCCCTCGGATAAGCGCCTGGTCTAATCCGACAAGCGCACGCTCCTGGGGCGGGTCAATGGCTGCCAGCAGGAGCGGGATCTCCACCTCGCCGAGCGGTGGGAATGGAAACGAAGGAGCGATAGGAAGAATGGGTCCGTATGCCGCCGATCCTTCAGATGCAGCATCCTCTCCCACATAGTAGTATTGAAATCTGTACTCCTGCGGGCGAACCTGCACACCGTCATCGATGAGCAGTGAGACAACGATTTTGTAGGCGCCAGGGGTCGTGAGCCGATCGAACTCGGCGAACACCATCCGCTCAGGCGGGATGAAGCCCAGCATCGCAATTGGCGCGGCGATCTCCACACCGGGCAGCGCTTTGATCATCGCGTACTGCTCAAAGGTGATCCCGCCGGAGAGCCCGGAGAGGTGATTAGCCTGCACCAGTCCGAACGCCGTCTCGATCGGGGAGCGAGAGGCGGGCGGGCGCACCAGAATGTCGTAGGTGGTGCGCCAGTAGCGGCTGAGGTCCTGATCGGCGGTGACCGCTGTGGTCAGCGTTGTTGCGCCGAGGAGGTAGACCGCCGCGTGGACGACTGCCAGCCCAATAACCAGAAGCACGAACCGGTGCGTCAGCGTGGGTTTCCCGAACATACACGTCACCTCTGGAGGCTGCGCCTGTCCGAATGACGATGGAACATGGTCACACGGTCACAAACCTTCCGACCCGCAACCCTGGACAGGCGCGGAAAACGCGTCTGATGAGCACTTAGAGCCTATCCGGAAAAGATCGTTGGGGAGGTGAAGGCAATGCCTTCGCCTACCCGGTCGCACTTCAGTCAGCGATTTTTCGGATAGGCTCTTAGTGTCCATTGGACGTTACGCTGCCCCCGCAGAATTCACAATAAAGTCTGCGATTAGTCCAATCACCTACATATCCTCCACACGGGTCTACTGGTCGACATCGAATCACGCATATCTTCCAGTTTGGCGCACAGCCGCCGCAAGATCCACAGTCAGCCGTGCATTCTTCAAACCACCAGCACCCATTGGGTTGCGGCGACACCTCAGCGGCGCCGGGCGAGCGACGGCTCTGAGCGGAAACGGCCGGTGCGGGGAGGAGGAAGACTGCCAGGACGAGCGCCAGCGCCGCCGCCAGCATGACCGCCAGCATTCGCGATGCCCACGAACGGACAATGTCTTCGATGACCATACGATCACCTCCTGTGTCTTGCGCGCCGCAGTTGCGGCTTCCGGGGGTCGGTGCGACGCTACTGCGAGGTCCTGGTCTGCATCCACCGATCCACATCGCTGATCAGGAAGCTGCTGCCGACAATGACGCCACGCGCGTCGATCAGATAAAAGAAGGGCGTGCCGGGCACATGGTAGTCGCGCGCCGTCTGGTCCTGCCATTGCACCACCGGAAAAGCGAAGCCCTGGGTCGCCGCCAGGTGACGGTTTTCTTCGGCTGAGCCATGCGAGATCAGCAGGACGGTCACATCGGGATGGCGCGCGTGCAGCTGCGCGAGCGCCGGATACATTTGCTGACAGGGCGGGCAGGTGACGGAAGAGAAGACGAGCAGCAACTGCCGCCCGGCGCTGTCCTGCAGCGTATAGGTGCGCCCTTCGGCGGTCGAGAGGCGAAAATCGGGCGCAGGCGCGCCCGTAGCCAGGGGCGTCGGACGGCGCAGGGGCGCGAGCGCGTCCGTCACCTCGCGCTGCACCTGATTCATTCGCCAGAATAACCCAATCGTGACGAGTAAGAGCAGAAGCACGACGACCATCAGCATCCAAAGCAGTCGATTCGTGGGGGATGGTTGCACATCTCTGATATTCATAGCGACGCCTCTTGCCATAAGGTGCATATGCTGCAATTACGACGCTTTTCTGGATAATGCGGGCAATATCATTTCTCATCTTTCGCGCGTATAACCCGCCTTATGCTGCAGAAGCGCTGTGAGCGTCGGTAGGGTTATTTCGAGTCTATCAGCGCCAGGTTTGGGCGTCAAGATGTGGATTTCCACATCTTGACGGACGCTGCGCGGTGTGTTATGTTATTTGTCACTTTGTCGCAGCAACGTCTCGCCTGCGCGCCCGTTATTGATATCGCAATAACCTCCGGGCGCGTTTCCGCTTCCCGATTGGCACAGGGAAGCGTGCTTCTTCCCGCACTCATTCAGGAGGTGTGCAATGGATCACCCGTTGACGCTCTTCCTTTTCGACCCGCATGCCCTGGCGACTCCGGCGGTGCGCGCGCGCTTGACCACTGCGCCGGATCTCGCACTCCTGGCAGTTGCGCCCGACCTCGCCGCGCTGCCACACACCGTCGAGCCGCCTGCCCATGCGTTCCTCGTGCTCACCGACTGGCGCGACGGCGCGCCGCTGGCGCTTGCGTCCGCCCTGCGCGCGCGCTGGCCACGCCCCGCGCCGGTGATCTGGAGCGCGCAGTCGCATCCGCTGCGCCTGGTCGCGGCGCTCACCGCAGGCGCTGGCGGGTATGTGGACGTGGTGGCGCCGCTGCCCGATCTGCTGACGGTGCTGCGAGTGGCGCAGCGCGGCGGTGCGGCGTGCTGCGCGCCAACCGCGTCTCAGTTGCGCGCGCGGCTGTTCGGGTGTCCGCACCTCACCGACCGCGAAGCGCAGGTGGCGGCGCTGATCGCCGCCGGGCACGCCAACGCGACGATTGCCGCAACGCTGGGGCTGACCGCGCGCAGCGTCGAAGCGTACGTGCAGCGGCTCTGCCGCAAGACCGGAGCGCGCACGCGGGTCGATCTGGCGCGCTGGTGGCTGCTGCGCCCGTGGCTATCCGGGACCGACGGTACGGCAACGGAGGGGGCGTGAGGTCAGGAGGCGGTGCACACCCAGATGGAGGGGCGTGGTTTGGGCATCACATGCGGCCTGCGTCACTCGTAATGCCGCAGATCTGGGAAGTCGTCTTCCTTGCGGCGCGTGTCTCTGATGAATGCTGGCGCGCGTGCGGGGGGCGGCGGAAACTGTTCCGGGTGCTGACGAACATACTCCTCATCGAAGATGAAATCGAAGAACAGGACCAGTTCAACATCCGGGTTGGTCTGCAGCCATGGCTTGAGCGACACCAGGTGGCGTTCGCCACGGTATGGATCCGTGATATACCCTTCATCACCGCCAAGCCACGCACGTAGCGTTGCCAGACTGAAACCGTGACCGCGCATGTGAGGCGGCACTTCGCGCAGTTCAGCAATGATGGTCCCCGGGATATCCCGATACGGAAAGTGTGAGAGCAGAGGAATGTACATAGCAACCTCCTTGATTGCTGCGCCCAATTATGGGCAACCGAGCTGACGACACACGCGTCCGACATATGACCAGGTGGGGGTTGAGCACAGTGTTCCATCACAGGAATCATAGCATGCAAACGTAGCGATTGAGGTCCATGACTTGGCTATACTCTCATAGACTTCAAAGCACGACATACAATAACAGACCTGTATCGAGCAGTGAACATACGTCGTGCCATCTTCCGACTGCTGAGAGGTGCAACTCTCAGGTGTGCGCACCTGATCGGGTGCAGGCGCAGGTGTGGGTTGCGGTGAAGGATCCGTCCCCTCCGCAGCCGAGACGAGTGCGTGGTTGCGAAGCGGCGATAATGTCAGCGCACTGCTCGCGGCGCCGAGGAAAGAGAGGAGTCGTCGTCGCACAGGCGATCGCGGACGCTGGACGAGTGCTGTATGGGGCGGAGTGGGAGGACCAGAGAATGACGGCTGCGCCATTGCACGGCGCACAGCCAGCGCCGTGAGTGCAGCGCCGCCTGCGGAGACCAGCGCCGTCCCCCATATTGGTAATCCCAGCGATAGCCCAGGCGTCCGCATGGTCAGCATTGTTCCCGCGCCGCTCAACAACAACAGTCCGACGTTGCGCAGCAGGGTGATGCCGCTTACCCTGGGTTCAACAGCGCCAAAACAGCCGCATGCGAGTGGCAATCGTCGGGCATACACCCGCGCGACCCGGGCTGTACAGAGCAGCAGCATGCCAGTAACGCTCCCCATAGTCCACGGCAGCAGCGCAGGCGGACTCGTCAGTAGCGCCAGCGCCAGCCCGGTCTCCAGCGCCGGAAGCAGGATCGTCAGCGGAGGAATCACTGCTGCAGGCAAACTGCTGCCGCGTAGCGCTGCAACCAAAGCAGCGGGCCAGCGCGTCTTCGTGTATGCAGCATATAGCAGTACGATGCTCAATACAGTCTGGCATCCGGCGATAATGATTTCCATCTTGATCGCCTTCCTCTCACTGAATTAATGCAGAGGCGATGCACGGAAAGTGCTGCGATTACGGGGCTTTTCTGGATAATGCGGGCAATATCGCAATTAATTGCACATTCTCATCTCTTACTCATCTTTCGTGCACATAACCCGCCTTATGCCGCAAAAGCGTTGTGAGCGTCGGTAGGTTATTTCGAGTCTATCAGCACCAGGATTGGGAGTCAAGATGTGGAAATCCACATCTTGACAGACGCTGCACGGAGTGTTATGTTATTTGTCATTTTGTCGCAGCAACGACCCGCCTGTACGCCCTGTGCTCGATCACGAGGGCATATTTCCGCTCTCCGGTCTGCCCAGGAAAGCGGGGTTCCGCCATGCTGCGGGTGGACCGCGTCCCGCTGATGAACGACCCTCCCGCAGGCTCACAGCCCGCAACTGCTGCGGCTGGCGCTGTGCGCGCCTGCGTGAGGAGGCGTCGCGCGCCAGCGCTCCACGTCCACGGTTCCCCCCGTTGTCTGCTTGCAGCGCCTGTCCGCCGCTTCCCACACTCATTCAGGAGATGTGCAATGGATCACCCGTTGACGCTCTTCCTCTTCGACCCGCATGCCCTGGCGACTCCGGCGGTGTGCATGCGTTTGACCGCCGCGCCTGATCCGGCGCTCCTGGCGGTTGCGCCCGACCTCGCCGCGCTGCCCAGGTGACGTCACATCCGGGCGCCCACGGTCCCTTCCGGGCAACCATACGGGACGCCCACCAGAGGCGCCCCTACGCGGGCGCGGGGTTGATGGTCATGCGCCGCCACGTGACCGTCCTCTGCACCCCAAGGCGCGCCGCTCTCACCCTGCGCGGCGCGGCTATCATGCGATCATCGCCTTTGTCCAGGCGGTGCATCATGGCGCTGGTGCAGATCCACGACTGCACAATGGTATAATGCCGGGCATGGCGAATGTTCCGGTCGAACCGCGCGCTGCCGCTCAACCGCGGCGAATGAGGACACACGGGCTGCGGCTCGCGCCAGGGGCGCTGGCGCTGGCGTTGTTTCTGGCGCTGACGCTGGGACGCGGCGTGCTCGGTGCGGCTGCGGCGCCGTTGCAGAGTGCGCTGGCGCTGGCGTTGCTGGCGTCGATCATTGCGCAGCCGGGGGTGCTGGCGCGTATGCGCGTCACGCAAACCGCTGCGGCACTGGCGGGCATCCTGACCGTCGCGCTGCTTCTGCGCGTCTGGGGATTGCGCTTCGGGTTGCCGTACTTCGAGCACCCCGATGAATGGGCGGTCGCCGAGGACGCGTTGCGTATGCTGCGCACCGGCGACTATACCCCCTTTTCGTATACGTACCCGACGCTCTATACCTACATGCAGGTCGGTGTGGCTGCCGTGCACTTCATGTGGGGTGCAGGCGTCGGTCTCTACCGCACTCCCGCCGACATCGACCCGGTACAGTTCTATGTCTGGGCACGCGCGCTGACGGCGATGCTCGGCGTGGGCGCTGTGGCGTTGACGTTCCTGGCGGGGCGGATGCTCTACGGCAACGCCGCCGGTCTGCTGGCAGCCGCCCTGATCGCTGTGATGCCCGCAGTCACCGGCGATTCGCACTATGTGACGACCGATACGCCAGCGATGTTTGTTACGTTGCTGGCGTTCCTTGCCATTGCCCGACTCGGTGACATTGCGCCAGATCGCGCGACGTTGAGGGAGGCGCCCTCCGCTGCCGTTCCCTGGAACATCCCCGCGCTGGCGTTCCTGGCAGGCGTCGGCGTCGGTCTGGCGACGGCGACCAAATGGAATGCCGGTTCGCTCGTCATTGCCCTGCTGGTTGCTATCGTTTTTGCGGCGCGACGTTCAACGCGCGATGGACATGCTGTTGCTCTGGACGACGACGTTGCAGCACAACCTGCGGCAGACGTTGCATTGCAACGTCTCTCTAAGGGACCTTCAACCTTTCACCTCATCCCTGCCGCTCTTCTCGGCATTCTATTGGGTTTCACCCTTGGCGTGCCATTCTGGTTGCGCGATCTGCCGCGCATTCTGACCGATCTTGCCGGGATTGTTGCGCATTACCGCTTCGAGGGACATCCCGGCGCGGAGTCGGATCAGCCGGCGCTGTTCTATTGGTGGGCGTTGACCCGTGAAGGGACGCTGCTGGCATGGGCATGCCTGGGTGGCGTGGCGCTGGCATTCTTGCGGCGCAAACCCGCCGATCTGCACGTTCTCGCCGTCGTGATTCCTGCGATGCTGCAACTGACCGGCGTGAAGGTGGTGTTCTTTCGCAATGCCATGCCGCTGCTGCCGTTTCTCTGCATTCTGGCGGCGGCGCTGGTCGTCGCCGCAGTTGAATGGGTGACTGCGCGATTTGGAGACGCGGCGGATCGACGGGCGGGCGGGCAGTCGTCTGTTGCGTTCATGCGACGGCTGGCGGGCAACCGCACGGCGCTGCTGCTGGCGGCGACGGTTGTGCTGACGGCAGAACCGCTGGCGCAGGCGGTCCACGACGAACTGCTGCGTTCCCGCCCGACGACGCGCATTCTGGCGGGGGAGTGGCTGGAGGCGCGCGCGCTGGATGGTGAGCGCGTCTGGCTGGAGGATAACACACTCATCCTTTCACCGCGTTTGCGCGCGATTGGCGGCGAACCGGCGGTGCGTCACGACCTTGCCTGGTACCGTGAGCAGAGCATTCGCTTTGTGGTGGTGCATCTCGACCGTGAGACGGGCGCGGCGGCGTCGGCGACCTTCGGTGAGCCGGCAGCACGGTTTCTGCGGGCGGGTGAGCAGCATGGACCCGACCTGGCGATCTTCGACACCGGCGCACTGGATGCCGTCGCCGAACCGCGCATGCCGTCGGGCGCAACCCTTGGCGCAGGCGCGATCGTGCTGGAGGGGTACCGCCATCCGGGGCGCGTGCAGGCAGGCGGCGTGTTGCCGCTGGCGCTCTTCTGGCAGGCGACACGCCCGCTGCCGCTGGATTATACCGTGTATGTGCACCTGGTCGATGAAGCGGGCAACAAAGTCGCGCAGCGCGACGTGCCGCCGCTCGAAGGCCGCCGTCCCACCAGCCGGTGGACGCCCGGCGACCTGGTGCGCGATGATCAGGACCTCTTCGTTCCCGAAACCGTTGCGCCGGGCGCCTACCGCCTGCTGACGGGCATGTACGACGCCGCAACCATGACGCCGATCAACGATGCGGGACCGATTGATCTGGGGGTGGTGGTGGTTGAACGTTGAAGGAAGTTCCCTTTGCCGACGCGCACAAAGCGCGAGCCTTCCTGCAGCGTATCGGTGTAGAGGCGGGAACCCATGGTTGCAGCCGGTGTCTGGCCCTGAGGCGTAATCAGTTGCTGTTCAAGCGCACGCCGGGTGATCTCTTCGTAGTGAAGCGGCTGACCGGCAGCCTTGAGAATGGTATAGGCAGCTTCGAGGTACGTCATTTCCCATCTTCCTTTGACATTGGCGCCCGCGTCAACGGCTCAGTGTCGGCGCATGCCGCCTCGTCAATCTGGCTGGGTTCCCAATTGTGAGCCAGAAACATTATAGCGGGGTAAGACCATTTTTTTCAAACGGGGTCGCGCGCGTCGCCTGCTGGCGTCGTCATGTCGGATGCCAGTCCAAATGACTGCGCATTCGTCGAAAACTCACACAAAGGCGCAAAGGCGCCGGATGACATCCGGTGTGCGATGACGCTGTGGGCTGATGAACATCGAGAAAGACATCCGCTCTAGCCCGCGCCTGGGTATCAGAAATCAAATTGCCGTCCCATGGCGTCCGCCATGAAACGGCAATGCACGAGTATCGAGACGTTTCTGAAGCAACACCACTCACGCAGTCTGCGGCTGGACGGTGCGCGACCGCAGCTTCGCTTCCAGACGCTGTCGGGCCAGGTCGAAGCGATCCAGGCTCATCACCTTGTGCCAGGCGGCCACGAAGTCGCGGACAAACTGCTCCCCGGCATCGTCGCAGGCATAGACCTCGGCAATAGCCCGGAGTTGCGCGTTGGCGCCAAAGACGAGATCGACGCGGCTCGCAGTCCATTTGCGCTCACCCGTAGCGCGATCCCGCCCCTCGAACACCTGGTTATCCTCAGAGAGCGCCTTCCACTCCGTCCCCACATCGAGCAGGTTCACGAAGAAGTCATTGGTCAACAGTCCGGGGCGAGCGGTCAGAACACCCAGATCGGATCCGTCGTAGTTGGCGCCCAGGGCGCGCATGCCGCCGACCAGCACCGTCATCTCAGGCACCGTGAGGGTCAGGAGTTGCGCCTTGTCTACCAGCAGTTCTTCAGCCGAACGATGCGCCTTCCCGCCGACATAGTTGCGGAAGCCATCCGCCTTTGGCTCGAGCCACTGAAACGACTCTACATCGGTCTGTTCCTGGGAAGCGTCGGTGCGCCCCGGCTCAAAAGGAACAACGACCTTGTAGCCAGCGTCCTGCGCCGCCTTTTCCACGGCGGCGCACCCGCCCAGCACGATCAGGTCGGCCAGCGAAACCCGGATGTCGTCCACGCGTGAGCGATTGAAGTCCTGCTGAATCTGTTCCAAGACGCCAAGGACGTGTGCCAGTTCAGCGGGGTTGTTGACAGGCCAGTCTTTCTGAGGGGCCAGGCGAATGCGGGCGCCGTTGGCGCCGCCGCGCTTGTCGCTGTGGCGGTAGGTCGATGCCGAAGCCCACGCAGTACGCACCAACTGCGGGATCGTCAGACCGGAAGCCAGCAGACGCTGCTTCAGTTCAGCAATCTCAGCAGGACCGATTAGCTTATGGTTCACTGCCGGGACAGGGTCCTGCCACAGCAGTTCTTCATCCGGCACTTCCGGTCCCAGGCACCGGGCGCGCGGTCCCATATCACGATGGGTCAGTTTGTACCATGCCCTGGCAAAGGCGTTCTTGAGATCTTCCGGGTTTTCGTGGAAGCGTTTGGCAATCTCGCGGTAGATCGGGTCCTCCTTCAGCGCAAGGTCTGTCGTGAGCATCATGGGCGGATGGCGCCGGGATGGGTCGTGAGCGTCCGGCACACTCTCCCAGGCGGACGGGTCTTTGGGTCGCCACTGCCAGGCGCCGGCTGGACTCTTCACCAGTTCCCATTCATAGTTGAACAGATTGTCCAGGAAGCTGTTGTCCCACATTGTCGGCGTGGCAGTCCAGGCGCCTTCCAGACCGCTGGTGATCGTGTCGCTCCCTTTCCCGGTTCCGTAGCGGCTATGCCAGCCGAGTCCCTGCGCTTCGACCGGCGCTGCCTCCGGGTCTGGTCCCAGGTAGCTGGAAGGAGCAGCGCCATGGGCTTTGCCGAAGGTGTGCCCGCCAACGATCAGTGCGACCGTCTCCTCATCATTCATCGCCATGCGGGCAAACGACTGACGAATGTAGCGGGCAGACTCCTTCGGGTCTGGTCGTCCGCCTGGACCTTCCGGGTTCACATAGATCAGCCCCATATGGTCAGCCGCCAGGTCTTCCCGCAGAATGCCGGCTTCATCGTGCCGTTCATCGCCAAGCCACTCGCCTTCAGGACCCCAGTCAACGGATTCATCCGGCTCCCAGACGTCCTCGCGGCCACCGGCAAAGCCAAAGGTCTCGAAACCCATCGACTCCAGCGCCACGTTGCCGGCCAGGATCATCAGGTCAGCCCAGGAGAGTTTGCGGCCGTATTTCTTCTTCACGGGCCAGAGAATACGGCAGGCTTTGTCCAGGTTCACATTGTCGGGCCAGCTATCGAGCGGTGCAAAGCGCTGAGCGCCATCGGAAGCGCCGCCCCGGCCGTCGCTCACGCGGTAGGTGCCGGCACTGTGCCAGGCCATGCGGATGATGAGCGGTCCGTAGTGGCCATAGTCGGCTGGTCACCAGTCCTGAGAGGTCGTCAGCACCCGCTCGATATCCTTCTTCACAGCCGCCAGGTCGAGGGTCGAGAACGCCTCGGCATAGTCGAAATCCTGCCCCAGAGGGTTGCCCGCAGGCGGATTCTGATGCAGGATCCTCAGGTTCAGCAGATTCGGCCACCAGTCCCGAGTCGTTCGGCGCGCGGCATGACCGGTCACCGGGCATGTTCCATTGCCGTTTGTCGCAGTTTCGTCGCTCACGATATTTCTCCTCCCTACGATACGATGGTGATAAAACCGAATCAGTCGTCAATATTCGTTGCAGAAGTAGGAGCAGGTCTCAGACCTGCTCCTACCGCCGGGCGCGCCACCGACGCGCCCACGTTCAACGTGCAACGACCACCTTCTCACCCCTAACCCTTACCCCCCTATCTTCGCACCAGGTCGGTCGCCACTGGAAGGGTAAAGAAGAAGGTGCTCCCCTTGTTGAGTTTACTCTCCGCCCAGATACGCCCGCCATGCAGTTCGACGAGCGCTTTGGCAATGGAGAGACCAAGACCTGTGCCGCCGATGCGACGGGTGTTGCCGTTATCAACGCGGTAGAAACGCTCCCAGATGCGCGGCAGGTCCTCCGGCGCAATCCCGATCCCCTGGTCGCTGATCGCAATCCGCACAAACTGACCCTTTGGATGGTCGGGCGGAAGATCAGCGCCCTCGACGACCGTCAGCCGGATTTCGCCGCCGTTTGGCGAGTATTTCACCGCATTCGTAATCAGATTGACCAGCACCTGCCGGACCTTGTCGCGGTCGGCGTAGATCGGCGGCAGGCGAGGCGGGATGTCAATCAGCATCGTGTGTTTGCCGCCAATCTGATTGTTGAGATGCGCCACCAGGTCGCTGATGATCTGGCGCAGCGACACCGCCCACCGGTCGAGACGCACATTTCCGGCTTCCAGGCGCGTGACGCCCAACAGGTCTTCGACGATCTGATAGAGATGATTCGCCTCATTGTACACTGTTTTGATGAATTCGCTCCGTTCGTCAGGAGAGAATTCGCGCGCCAGGAGCAGTTCGGTGTACCCCATGATTGAGGTCAGCGGCGTGCGCAGCTCGTGCGACACAATCGACAGGAACTCACTCTTCAGGCGATCCGCCTCGCGTTCGCGCGTCACATCGCTGACAATCCAGAGCCTGCCGGTCAGCGACCCGAAACTATCGCGCGTTGGCGCCGAGAGGAGCATCAACTCCTGGTGTGGATTGTTCAGCCGCACCAGCAGCGACTGAACCTCCGCCGGCGAACGTTGCCCCTCGGCGCACAGTTCGGTCAGCGCCAGCGGATCGCGCAGGCGGGGCAGCAACAGCGGCACAAGGTCGAGAGGGATATAAAAGGGATCACGCATTGAGTCAGGCGGGAGTCCCCAGATGGTCAGCCACGCCGGGTTGTGGCGCAACACACGCCCCTGCGGGTCCATCAAGACCAGTCCATTCGGCATACTGGCGAAGACCTGCCCCAGATGCGCGCTGGTTTCGAGCAACTGCTGGTAATGGAGCGCGCGACGCAGCGGATTGACCGCCAGATCGCACAGTGCATCGACGAACGCCACCTCACTGTCGCCAAAGGCTGCCGAGCGCGGGCTATCGAGGAGGAGTACGGCAAGCGGCGGATCGGCGCCGATCGGCACAGCCAATTCGGCGCGCACCTCCGGAGCGAACGCGCGGTAATCCGGGTCGCGCGACACATCACGCAGCAGCGTGGCGCGACCAGTGCGCGCCACCTTGCCGGCGACGCCAATTTCCCAACTCCAGCGCCGCCGCGCTTCACCAAAAGCGTCGCGGCTGAGCGGGTCACCGCCATACCCTTCGTAGACCTGAAGCACCAGTTCCCCGCGCTCGCGGTCGACCAGGACGATAGCGCCGGCTTCGGCGCCGGTCGCATCGAGCGCCCAGCGCAGCAAGAACTGGAGCAGATGGCTCAGGTCGAGCGGCGCTTCGAGATCGGCGCGCAATGCCTCGATCACACGCTGCTGACGCGCCGTTAGCGCCAGCGTTTCGCCGCTCCCGCGATCTGAAGCGATTGCGACTGCCAGCAGCGGCGCCAGTGCATCGATCAGCGCCTGCTCCTCATCGCCGATGATCATCTGATCACTGCCGCGCAGTTCGAGCACGCCCCACAACCGGCCGTTCCAGACAATCGGCGCACCATAATGGGTAATCGCGTCGCGCGCAGTATTGTGGCACGGTGCGCCACGCTCAATAACGTCGCGCAGAATGTCATCGCTCCAGGGAACGCTCCAACCGTTGGACGCATACCACTGTTCGCCGGTTGCCACGGCAATCGGCTCGCGTCGCCACCACGTCATGCGACCGTCGTGAAATGCGATCGCCTGACGCAACACGTCGAACAACCCGATCAGGCGCACGGTCAATGCCTGATCGCCAGCCAACAGACGTGAAGCGTTCAGAACGAGGGGCAGAGCAGCAGTTGTGCGGGTAAGCGCGTACATCGTTATGCCTTTGCCCCTGTATTGTAGCGCTTTGAAGCGCATTGTCAATCGTTTCATGCGATTTTTGGCTTGACATCAACGTAGCAGCGTGTTACCATTCCGCGCAATCATTATGTTCATGAACCGGGAAAACTCTCTGGCGCATCCGGGCAGGTGCGGCGATGGCGCACATTTAGCAGTTCTCCAGGTGCGGCGAGTTGTGACCATTTATGCGGGGGCTTTCGCAAGAAGCATGCCCGCAGACCTGCGCTCCTGCCTCGAGGCGCACCGTCTCTGTCGATGATCCGACGTTCTCTTCGGGAATGATCCGTCGCCAGTAAAGGAGGTGGTCTATCGAATTAAACCGCTTTTGACAGATTGCTCACAGATTCCCGACTCCCGACTCCGCTGTTCGTGGAAGACCACAGAAAGGAGCATTTTTTCCATGAAGATTCTCGACAAGAAAATCGCGCTTGCGATGCTGCTCGCGCTCGTCGTGCCAGTTCTGGCAGCCTGTGGCGGCGGCGCTGCTCAGGCGCCGGTGCGCGAAACGGTCGTCGTCACTGCTGAACCGATCCGCGAGACTGTGGTGGTGCGCGAGACGGTCGTGGCAGAAGCGCCGACCGCAGCCCCTAGCGGTGCGTTTACCACGCCACACCCGATCCTTAGCGATGTGCGCGTGCGCCAGGCGATTGCCTACTGCACCAACCGACCGGAACTGATCCAGTCGGTGTACAGCTACCTGACGCCGGAGCAGCAGGAAGCGCTGCTGATGGACACCAACCTGCCGAAGACCCACTGGGCGGCAGCCAGCAAGGCAGACGGCATTGTGACCTATCCGTTCGACGCCGAGAAGGGCAAGGCGCTTCTCGATGAGGCAGGGTGGAAACTGGCGGAGGGCGCTTCAGTGCGCACCAAGGATGGCGTGCCGCTGTCGCTCGAATTCACCACGACCAACGCGCAGTTCCGCATTACCTGGGCAACGGTGCTGGAGAAGCAGTTGTTGACCAACTGCGGCATCCAGATCATCCGCAAGCATGCCCCGGCGTCCTGGTGGTTCGGCGGCGCTTCCGGTCTGCGCCGGCGCGACTTCGAGCTCGGCGCGTTCGCGTGGGTCGGCGAGGCGGATCCGGGCGGCCGCACGCTCTATGCCTGCGACCAGATCCCTCTGCCGGACAATAACTGGAACGGGCAGAACTACATGGGCTGGTGCAATGAGACCGCCAGCAAGGCTATCACCGCAGCCAACAATACGCTGAACCGCGAGGAGCGCATCAAGAACTACAAGGCGTTCCAGGTCGAGTTCACCAAGGATATGGTCAGTCTGCCGCTGTTCCAGCGCCTGGAGGCGTATGCCTGGAACAAGGCGCTGACCGGCTTGAAGCCCGATCCGACCGAGTACATCACCGCCAATGCCTATGAGTGGGGACGCACCGACAACGGCGATACAATTATCCTGGGCTTCACGCAGGAGCCGGCTTCGATGTTCACTCTGGTCGAGAGCGCAGCCGTGCAGCGCCAGGCGGCGCAACTCGTCGAGGGCGTGCTGACGACCCAGTATAGCTACGACTTCCAGCCGGTGCTGCAGGACGGTCTCTCGACGATCGAGAGCGGCAAGGCGAAGAATGAGGTTATCGAAGTCAAAGCAGGCGACAAGGTCTGGGATGTCACCGGCGCCGCCGTTGAACTCAAGCCGGGCGTTGAGGTCATCAACTCCGACGGCGAGACGGTCAAGTATGAGAGCGGCACGGTCAAGATGAACCAGCTCACCGTCACCTACGACCTGATCAAGGGCATTAAGTGGTCGGACGGCGAACCGCTGAAGAAGGCGGACCTGGAGCTTGCAGTGAAGATCGTGTGCGATCCGGAGTCGGGCAACGTGAGCCTCACCTTCTGCGAGTCGCACGACAATGCCAATGGTGTGACGTTCAACAGCGACACCAGCTACACGATCAAGTACCTGCCCGGCGTGCAGTGGCCGATCTACTTTACCGCTCCCTACGGCGGCTACCCGTCGCATGTGACGCTGTCGGACGGGCGGAAACTGGCGGAAGTGCCGGCCAAGGAGTGGGCGACGCTGCCGGAAGTCGCTGAGCTGCCGCTTGGCTACGGTCCTTACATTCTGAAGGAATGGAACAAGGGCCAGAATATGAAGTTCGAGGCGAACCCGAACTTCGTCCTTGGCGCACCGAAGGTCAAGAATGTCATCATCCAGTTCTACGCCGACACGAACGCTGCTGTGGCGGCGCTGTTGACCGGCGATGTCGACATTCTGGAGAAGGCGACGCTCGGCGCCGGTCCTGAGGTGGAGACGGTGCTCAAGGCGGCGGCGGAAGGCAAGATCGAAGCCAAGACCGACGCTAGCCCGACCTGGGAGCACATGGATATGAACCTGTTTATCCGGTAATCGGTCTGGCGGTACAATGCGCGTGCGGGGACAACCCTGCACGCGCATTTCGTATATAATGAGTCCACTGCACTTAACCACAAAGGACGCGAAGCGCACGAAGGTGAATACACATGAAGCTTGTGTCCCTTTGTGACCTTCGTGGTTAGCTTTTTGTAGTGAAGTCATATCATTAAATTGCTATACGATGTACATTCAGGAACGATGGCATGACGGCGTATCTTGTTCGACGTTTAATCCAGATGGTGATTGTCACCATTCTTTCGGCGATGCTCGGCTATTCGTTGTTGTACCTGGCGCCGGGCGGACCGTTGTTGTTTTTGCAGCAGATGCAGAATACCGGGCAGCGCCGGGTGACGGAAGAAGATATCGCGCGCTTGAAAGCGCGGTATGAACTTGATCTCTATCTGCCGATTCGCTTTACCCGCTGGCTGGCTGGTTTCCCCGCCGGTCCGATCCAGGTCAGCGGCGTGGACCTGATCTCGCCCGATACAGTCGTGGGGTGCGCTATCCCCGGTCAGGTGCGCCTGCGCTACCCCGATGGCACGGTTGAAATTCGGGAAGAGGGGTGCGTGCGCGACGTGACGCTGGCGGATCTTGCAGAACGTCGCACCAGCCGCGGCATTCTGTTCGGCGACTTCGGGCTATCGCAGCAGATCGCGCGCGACCGCCCGATCAGCGACCTGTTAATGACCCGACTGCCCTATACGATCCAGTTGATGGGCGTTTCGACGCTGCTGGCGATTCTGATCGGCGTGCCGATCGGCATCTATTCGGCAGTGCGTCAGTATTCGCGCTTCGACTATGCCATGACCGGCATTACCTTCGTTGGCTCGTCGCTGCCGACGCTCTTTATGGGCGTGATGGCGATCCTGATCTTCTCGGTGCTGGCAAAAGACGCCGGGCTGCCATATCTGCCGTCGGGCGGCGCACAGGGCATCCGCAACTATGACATTCCCTGGATCGGCACGGTGCAGGCCGGCTCGGCGCTGGATCGCACGCTGCGCTTTATTATGCCATGCGCCGTGTTGACGTTCTTCAATATCGCCGCCTGGAGCCGCTTCATCCGCTCCAGTATGCTCGAGGTGCTGCGGCAGGATTATGTGCGCACGGCACGCGCCAAGGGTGTGCGGGAGCGCGCCGTGATTACCAAGCATGCGCTGCGCAATGCGCTGATTCCGTTCGTGACCCTGCTTGCGGGTGTGTTGCCGACGCTGGTGGCAGGCGCAGCAATTACTGAATCGGTGTTCAACTGGCCCGGCATGGGGCGGTTGCTGGTCGATGCGCTGGGACGCAGCGATTATACCGTGGCGATGGCAATCCTGTTCATCAGTACCGTTCTGGTGCTGATTGGGTATCTCATCTCCGACATTCTGTACACGATTGTCGATCCGCGCATCCGGCTCGCGTGAGGAGCGTAACGCATGGCTACCACGACATCGACACCGGCGGCGCCCGGCTCTATCGAGCGATTGCAATCGCGCTCCGAAGGGCAGTGGGCAGTTGTCTTTCGCCGGTTTCGCCGCCACCGCCTGGCAATGGCAAGCCTCGCCATTCTGATCATCATCTTCACAGCGTCGATCCTGGCGCCCTGGATTGCGCCCTTCCCACGCGACGACATTGGGCTGAACCGCACCCGCCTGCCGCCAATGAGCGCCGACCCGGTGACGGGGCAACTCCATATCCTCGGCACCGACCACCTGGGACGCGACTTTTTCACCCGCGTGATCTACGCAGCGCGCGTGTCGCTCATGGTGGCGGTTTCGGTCACGACCCTGGTGGCGATCATCGGCACCATCCTGGGCTTGCTGGCGGGGTTCTTCGGCGGTTGGGTCGATAATACGATCAGCCGCATTATGGAGTTCGTGGCGACGATTCCCGACCTGCCGATCCTGCTGATCCTGAGCGCGATTATGATCCAGAATGCCGACCTGATCGTGCTGCCGACCTGGATCATCGGTCCGGTCGCCTGGATTATGGCGGTGCCCAACCGCGAGGCGACGCAGGTGGCGCTGCTGATCCTGGTGCTCTCGTCGCTTGGCTGGGTTGGCGTGGCGCGCCTGATGCGCGGTATGGTGCTTCAGGTGCGCGAAATGCAGTATATCGAGTCGGCGCGCGCCCTCGGCGGCTCGAATGCCTGGATCCTGCTCAAGCACGTCTTCCCGAATGCGTTCCCGCCGCTGATCGTGGCGTTTACCCTCGGTCTCAACGGCGCACTGGTAAGCGAGGTGGCGATCAGTTTCCTCGGCTTCGGCGTGCAAGACCCGACGCCAACCTGGGGCAATATGATGGGCTTTGCCACCAGTTATATGTTCAATCACCCGTGGATGCCGCTCATCCCTGGCTTGCCGATCTTTCTCTGCTCGCTGGCGTTCAACTTTATTGGCGACGGGTTGCGCGATGCGCTCGATCCGCGATTGAAACTGTAAGAGAATGTAACGCGACGTGACGACTTCATCTGTTCCAGCGCCGGCAGTCGCTCCGCAAGACAAGGCTGCCAACGGCGATGTGCTCCTCGAAGTTCGAGGGTTGAAGACCTATTTTTACACTGAGGCTGGCACGGTGCGCGCAGTCGATGGCATCGACCTGAAAGTGCGCCGCGGCGAGGCGCTCGGCATCGTCGGCGAAAGCGGCTGCGGCAAAAGCGTCACCTCGCTGTCGATCATGCGCCTGATCCAGGACCCGCCGGGAAGGATCGTCGAGGGTGAGATTATCTTCGATGGCGTGAATATTCGCTCGCTCAGCGATGAGGAGATGCGCCATATCCGCGGCAACCGCGTCTCGATGATCTTCCAGCAACCGACGACGTGCCTCAATCCGGTGTTCAAGGTCGGCGATCAGATCATCGAGGCGCTCGAGATCCACCAGGGGTTGCGCGGCGGTGAGGCGCGCAAACGCGCCATCGAACTCTTCTCGCTCGTCGGTCTGCCCGACCCGGAACGACGCATCAATCAGTATCCACATGAACTGTCGGGCGGGCAGGCGCAGCGCGTGATGATTGCCATGGCGCTGGCATGCAACCCGGAACTCCTGATTGCCGATGAGCCGACAACCGCGCTCGATGTGACGATTCAGGCGCAAATCCTCGACCTCATGCGCGAATTGCGCGAGAAGATCAATACGTCGATCATCCTGATCACCCACGATATGGGAGTGGTCGCCGAAATGGTCGATACGGTCGCGGTGATGTACGCGGGTCAGATTGTCGAGTATGCCGACGTGCGCAGCATCTTCGCCGAGCCGAAGCATCCGTATACCCAGGGGTTGCTGGCGTCGATTCCGGTCCTCGGCGAAATCGTCGATGAACTGGCGACTATTCCCGGTACGGTGCCGAGCCTGATCAATCCGCCGACCGGTTGCCGCTTCGCCGACCGCTGCGCCAAACGGTTTGCGCGTTGCGATGAGCCGCCGCCGATGTTCACACTGAACGGCGGGCGGCAGGTGCGCTGCTGGCTGTATGCGCCTGACGCCCAATCCTCCTGATTGAACGGAAGCAGTTCTATGGCAAGTGTCATGCAGCGCAGCGTGTCGAGCGATACGCTGCTCGAAGTCAATAACCTGGTCAAGCATTTTCCGATCAAAGGCGGGGTTCTGCGCCGCACCGTCGCGGTCGTCAAGGCGGTCGACGGCGTCAGTTTCACGCTCAAACGCGGCGAAACACTCGGGCTGGTCGGTGAGAGCGGGTGTGGCAAAACCACGACCGGGCGCACTATCCTGCGCCTCGAACGGGCAACCGATGGCGAGGTGATCTTCGACGGGAAGGACGTGCTCGCCGCCTCCGGCAGTCAGTTGAAGGCGCTCCGCCGTGATATGCAGATCGTCTTTCAAGACCCGTATGCCTCGCTCGATCCGCGTATGACGATTGGCGAGAGCGTGGCGGAAGGGTTGACCATCCACGGCATCGGCAGCAAAGCCGAGCGTATCGAGCGCGTGCGCGAGGTGCTGACGAAAGTCGGTATGCATCCGAGCCACATGGAACGCTTCCCGCACGAGTTCTCCGGCGGGCAGCGGCAGCGCATCGGCATTGCACGCGCCCTGGTGATGAACCCCAAACTGATCGTGTGCGATGAGCCGGTCTCGGCGCTCGATGTGTCGATCCAGTCGCAGGTGCTCAACCTGCTGCGCAATCTGCAACAGGAATTCGGGCTGACCTACCTGTTCATCGCGCATAACCTCAGCGTCGTCGAGCATATCAGTAATCGCGTGGGGGTGATGTACCTGGGGAAGATGGTTGAACTGGCGGATCGCACCGAACTTTTCCGCCGTCCGCTCCATCCGTATACCAAAGCGTTGATTTCCGCCATCCCGATCCCCAATCCCAACATCCGGCGCGAGCGGATTATTCTACAGGGAGATGTGCCCAGCCCGATCAATCCGCCGAAGGGATGCCGCTTCCACCCGCGCTGCTGGATGGCGCGCGAGATCTGCCGCGAAGTCGAACCGGCATTTGAAGAAAAAATGCCTGGTCACTGGTCGGCTTGCCATTTCGCCCACGAAGTTTCACCCTGATGGAGAATGCCCATGTCACAACCGCTGCTCGTCGTCAAGAACCTTGAGACTCAGTTCAAGACCCAGGATGGCATCGTCAGAGCCGTTAGCAACGTCTCTTTCCACGTTGATCGCGGCGAGACTCTCGGCATCGTCGGCGAGAGCGGATCGGGAAAGAGCGTCACCTCACTGTCGATTATGCGTCTCATTCCTAACCCGCCGGGAAAGATCGTCGGTGGGCAGATTATCTTCGACGGTGAGAACCTACTCGACTATACCGAAGAAGAGATGCGCCATATTCGCGGCAATCGGATTGCGATGATCTTCCAGGATCCAATGACATCGCTCAATCCGGTGCTCACGATTGGACGGCAGATCACCGAGTCGCTCGAACTCCACATGAAATTGACCGCCAGGGAAGCGCGCAATCGCGCTATTGAACTATTGGAGATGGTCGGCATCCCCGGCGCCGCGCGCCGCCTCGATGATTATCCGCACCAATTCTCCGGCGGGATGCGGCAGCGCGTGATGATCGCAATGGCGTTGTCGTGCAACCCGGAACTGCTGATTGCCGATGAGCCGACGACTGCGCTCGATGTGACGATCCAGGCGCAGATCCTGGAACTCATTCAGCGCTTGCAACACGAACTCGGCACGGCGGTTATCATCATCACCCACGACCTGGGCGTTGTGGCCGGCATGGCCGATCGGGTGATCGTGATGTACGCCGGGCGGATTGTGGAAGAGGGACCCACCGAAGAGATCTTTGCCCGCCCGCGCATGCCGTACACCATCGGTTTGCTGCGCTCGATCCCGCGCCTCGACGAGGAAGAAGGGCGGAAACTGACACCGATCCGCGGTCTGCCGCCGGACCTGATCAATTTGCCGCAGATCTGCCCGTTCAGCCCACGCTGCGATTATTTCATTCCCGGCAAGTGCGACCAGCAGGTGCCGCCGTTGCGTGAGGTTGCGCCCGGACACAAGGCGGCCTGCCTGTTCGATATCACCCTCGAAACGCCGCTTCCCACCACCGGCGACGAAGTGCCAGCATAGTTCCAGCGATGACATCAGGGGAGAGAGTGATGAGTGATGCTTCGACCGATCTGATTCAGGTGCGCAACCTGAAGATGCATTTTCCGGTGATGAAGGGCGCGGTGATCAAGCGCACCGTTGGTCACATCAAAGCAGTCGATGGGGTGACATTCTCGATCAAGCGCGGTGAGACGCTGGGGCTTGTCGGCGAGAGCGGATGTGGCAAATCGACGACCGGGCGCGCCATTCTCCAACTCTACAAGCCAACCGCCGGCGAAGTGCTCTTCCAGGGAACCGATCTGACCCGTCTCCGGGGTGAAGAGTTGCGGCGCATGCGGCGCAAGGTGCAGATGATCTTTCAGGACCCGTATGCGTCGCTCAACCCGCGCATGACGGTCGGCGACATCATCGGTGAGCCGATCGCAGTCCACAACCTGCGCCAGGGGAAGGCCGCCATCCGCGAGCGTGTCCAGGAACTGCTCGAACTTGTCGGTCTCAACCCCTACTTTATCAACCGCTACCCCCACGAATTCTCCGGCGGACAGCGGCAGCGCATTGGCATTGCGCGCGCGCTGGCGGTCGAACCAGAGTTCGTGGTGTGCGACGAGCCGGTGTCGGCGCTCGATGTGTCGATCCAGGCGCAGGTGCTCAATCTGCTCGAAGACCTCCAGCATCGCCTGGGGTTGACCTACCTGTTCATTGCGCACGGTCTGGCAGTGGTGAAGCACATCAGCGACCGGGTGGCGGTGATGTATCTGGGGAAGGTCGTCGAACTGGCGGAGGGGAAGAAACTGTACGCCATGCCAATGCACCCCTACACCCAGGCGCTACTGTCCGCCGCTCCCATCCCCGACCCGACCGTCGAGCGGAAGCGGCAGCGCATCATTCTGGAAGGCGATGTGCCGAGTCCGCTCAATCCACTGCCGGGTTGCCATTTTCACACACGCTGCCCGATTGCCATTGACCGTTGCAAAGTCGAAGAACCTCCGTTTCAGGACTACGGCGACGGGCATTTCGTCGCCTGTTGGCGCGCACCTGAGTCGATCGAGTTGATGGAACAGTACGCGGTGCGTCCGTCGTAGGCGAGAGGCCAGAGGCGCGAGGTTTCAGGCGGGAAGGTTGAACGTGGACCTGCGCGCCCGGCTCTACGAGTATGCCGCCGCCACAACGGCGCGAGGTTTCAGGCGGGAAAGTTGAACATGGAACGGTCCACGTTGAACGTTCTACGTGGGAAGGCGACGGTGGGCAGGTGAGAAGGCGGAAGATGGCAGGCGCGAATGTTGCAGGTGGAACCGTTGCACCTTGAATGCGATGCGCGGAGCATGCAAAGGGTTGCATACTGACCGTGCAACAGTGCGAAGGAGGAAGGTGAAAGGCGGCAAGTGCGTCCCCACTCCCTACTCCCTCACATGTTCCTGGTTCTCGTAACCTCCAGAAAGCAGGTATCATGACCATCGGCTGGAGCGAGGCGCTGATCATTCTCATCCTGATGGCGTTTCTGGTGGCGCTGGCATTTCGTGGCGGCTATGTCCGCGGGCGGATGAAGCGCCCCTCAGCGCCGCGTAGCCGCCGTGATCGCGCCACGCCCGATTGATGTGCACTGGCGCAGGGGGATGCTCGATGAGGGTGAAGAAACCACTGGTGACGGTTGTACGCTCGCCTGTGAAACAACCATTCGTCCATTACTACGATCTGCATCCTACGAAAGAGGATTTGATGGGTGAGAGCGTAGCCCAATCCACCCCGATTCACTATCTGTTAAGCGTGCTCACCTATCTGTTCCGTAACACGACTTGCTTCATTGTTAGCAATTTGAACCTTTATCAGCGCCGTCGCCGCTACGAATATCCGCTGGCGCCGGATATTGCTGTGTTCAAAGGGGTGACCATTCCCAATCCCGCAGCACGCGAATTCCGCAGTTGGCGGTTGTACGAGCCAAACCGACCACCGCCGCAGGTGGTGTTCGAGTTCAGTTCCGAGGAGACATGGAAGACGGACATCGAGGAGAAACCGGCACGGTATGCAGCACTGGGCGTGCAGGAATACATCGCCTACGATCCAAATGATCCGCCGTATTGGCCCGCAGCGCTTGGGCGGCTGCGCGTCTGGCGATGCACTGAGGGTGATGCAATCGAAGCCGACGCTGATAGTCAGGGACGCATCTGGAGCAATGAACTGGGATGCTGGCTTATGCCTGATGGGGCATTTCTGCGCCTCGTGCTTCCTGACGGACGCATGGCGCCGACCGAAGCGGAGGCTGAAAGGGCTGCACGCGAAGCCGCCTGGGTGAAACTGCGCGAATTGGGAATCGACCTCCAGAGTTTGTAATACTAACGTGCGGTCAGTCAGACAAGATATTCGAGCGCTCGGTTCGCAAGGCGTAACGATCCACAACATGCGTTGGCAGTCATGGACGTATGACTGCGCATTGGCATCAGCAGCCCCGGCGGGGCGTTCACGTGCGGTGCGCACGGTCGAACCGCCTGCAGTGAGCATGGTCGAACTGCGTCCTCGGCGAGGGCTTTAGCCCGCAGCGCCCTGGCGTCTCGCTGCACGCCCCGGCAGTATTCATGAATGACCGCGCATTAAGTGGTTGAGACCGCAATCCGGCGCCGTCCGGTCAAGCCCGCACAGGCGCGCATCGCAACCGCAGCCCGCAGCTTCAGCCGCCGGACAGACCGAGGTTGCTCATACCAGCTGCGGTCCACGACACGCCTGCCGATGCTCGTTGACCGCTGCGCCTTGCCCAACGAACGCACGAACATGTCGTCTGACCGACCACAAGTTCGTATTGAGTCCACCGCAAAAAGGCTTCACCACAAAGGGCACGAAGCGCACGAAGGTGAATAAACATGAAGCGCATTGCTTGGGTGTCCCTTTGTGACTGCGTAACGCGGAATGTATTCCGCCCGTCTGCCGATAGATAATGAAGCGCATTTCCTTCGTGTCCCTTTGTGACCTTCGTGGTTGCTTTTTGCAGTGAAGTAACCGCCAAGGACCCGAAGCGCACGAAGGTGAATAAACATGAAGCGCATTTCCTTCGTGTCCCTTTGTGACCTTCGTGGTTGCTTTTTGCAGTGAAGTCAATAATGGTTTTTGAGCAAAGAATCCGGTATCGCCCGGTGCAGCCCGCGCAGGCGGGCTTTGCACCCGCAGCCTGCGGCTTCAGCCGCCGGGCGCAGAGCGAATGCCGGATTATTTTGTACATGTTCATCAGTCGCCAGGCAGGCCGCGGGTGTTGCTGCCCACCGTGGTCTTACTACGCTCCCCGCAGCGCGTCGCGTATCGGGCGCCAGCCAATGACATGAATCCCCTGATTGCGAACCCAGGCGCGCAGTTCGGCGCTACAGAATGCCTGGTAATCCGCCACGCGGGCGCGCCAGTCGCTTGCAATTGCGCGTAATTCCGGCGTATCGATCGCCGGGTGAATGATGAAATAGATCAGACCCGGCGGCAGGGAACCAAGCAGTTGTTTCGCGGTCTCCACCCGATCCTCGTGCCGGTCGAGCGGCATGCCGACCAGATGATCCGCCATCACAACGCCCTGCGCCTCCAGCTGCGGAATCGCCTTGCGCGCAAAAGCTATCATCTCTTCCGGCATGCCCTGTTCGCGCATACGCTCCTCGCTCAGACGCGGCACGAGCGGCGGCACTTGCACGCGGGCGGCGGCGGCAAGGTACGCAGGCAGAAAATGAGGCGCAAATGCCGCACCCATATGCGAGTCGATATGAGTGACATCAATACCAGCGGCAAGCGCCCTATCGAGTTGAGCATTCAGTTCTGCGGCGATAGCGGACGGATCGGCTTGCGCCTGAACCGTAGACGTTGTGCGCGGCAGATATCCCTCATCGTCCAGCAGTCCCGATGCAGGATCACGGGTGCTGAGCGGTCCCCAGCGGTACGCATCCCACTCACAGGTGAGCGTCGTATGGACGCCAATATCGGCGGATGGCATCGTGCGGGCATACGCAGCGACGGCTGGAAACCAGGGACAGGGAACCATCGTTGCTGCCGATGAGACCAGCCCGGCATCGAAGAGTTCGGCGACAGCGGGGAGCGTCGCCTGGCACATACCAAGATCGTCGGCGTGGATAATCACTACCCGATCATCAGCACGAAAACCAAGACGTGCGAGGATGGGATGCATGAGCATGCTCCATTACTATGGCGACAGACGTTCAATAATCCAGCCACCGGCGTCGCGCCGGTAGCGCAGACGGTCGTGCAGGCGATTCGGGCGCCCCTGCCAGAACTCGATGGTATCGGGAATGACGCGAAAACCGCCCCAAAACGGCGGGCGCGGGATCGGGCGGTCGGCATAGAACTGTTCCAGTTCGGCGACGCGCTGTTCCAGTTCGGCGCGGCTGCCGATGACGCTGCTCTGGCGCGACGCCCACGCACCAATGCGGCTGCCATTTGGTCGTGAAGCGAAGTAAGCGTCGGATTCCTCGGGTGAGATGCGCTCGACGCGCCCCTCAATGCGAACCTGGCGCTCCAGTTCGGGCCAGTAGAACACAAGCGCCGCCCACGGGTTCGCCGCCAGTTCCAGGCCCTTCCGGCTCTCGTAGTTGGTGAAAAAGACGAACCCGCCCGCATCCACGCCCTTGAGCAGCACCATCCGCGCCGAAGGTTTGCCGTCAGGCGTGGTGGTCGCAAGCGTCATGGCATTTGGTTCAATCAACCCCGCTTCGATAGCCTGGTCGAACCAGCGCTGAAACTGGATCAACGGATCAGAACTGACTTCGGACTCGCTCAAACCGTGCCGGGTGTATTCTTTTCGCAGATCGGCGATGGACATATTGTTCGACACCTCGTTCAGCATGCAGCGGCGCTACAGACGCTGCGGTGCAGCGTCTCCGCCTGCTGGAACCTCGCATCTTACCTGTTTACCCGCTCATAGACCGCCATCATCTCCTGTGCTGCGCGCTGCCAGGAGAAGGATGCCGCGCGTTTGAGGCCGGCGGCGCGTAGTGCGGCGCGCAACGTCGGATCGGCAAATGCCTGGTCGATGGCCACTGCCAGCGCCTGTGGGTCGTCCGGGTCTACCAGCAGCGCCGCATCGCCGACGACCTCCGGCAGACTCCCGGCATAGCTACAGATCACCGGCACGCCGCATGCCATGGCTTCCAGCGGCGGCAATCCAAACCCCTCGTAGCGCGACGGGTAGACGAAAAGTGTGGCGCCGGCGTACAACGCGGGCAGATCAGCCTCGACGAGGGGTCCCAGGTCGCGGATCCGCGGGTGGTCAAACGTCAGCGACCTGCGCCCACGGTGACCTGCCAGGATCAACCAGGGCGCCTCGTCCCGTTGCCCGGTCGCCGACAGATGCCACGCCTTCACCAGTGTATCAACGTTCTTGTGCGGCTTGTCGGATGTCACACAGAGCGCAAACACTTCCGGCAGCCGATACCGCGCTCGCACCGTCGCCACGGTCTTCGGTTCCACAGGACGGAAGCGCTCGTCCGCTGCACCATACACCACATCGATCCGCGCCGCCGGCACGCGGTACACACGCACAACATCGTCACGAGAACAACGCGACGACGTGACAATCCGCTGCGCTGAGCGCAGCGCCGCTCTGATCGAGACATCAAAGAACAGGCGCGCGCGCAGCGACGACTCGTGCGGAAAGAGACGCGGAATGATGTCGTACAGCGTCACAACGACAGGACATGGGAGACCGACGTAGGGAAACACATAGTACGGCGCGTGGTAGACATCGACGCGCGCCAGGCGCAGCAACGCAGGCAAAGCGATCTGCCCGGCGACGCTGAAAGGCGGAGGCGCAGCGAGCGCCCGCACCCGCGGGAAACGCAGCAGACCCCTCAGATCATAGCGCGTGTTCGGGACAGAGCGACGGGCTGGAACATCCTGCGTGACAACGAAAATGAATCTGTGCGACGTATCGAGCGCAGCGAATGCCGACGCCAGGCTGAAGGCGTAACGCCCAATGCCTGGAAAATGATCATTGACGAAGCGCAGATCGAGCGCAATATTCATAGGAAATGCCGGGATCGGGTGCGCAATGCCCCACTGTGAAGAACGTATCGTCATCGTGATCCCGCCGCAACCATAAGGAAGCGGACGGAACAACCCCTAACCCCTAACCTCACAGCGTCAATCGCGCCACACCAATGGCGGCATCGGCCATGCCGTAGTACACATCGAACGTGCCATCCTCACGCTGATCGACCGCAGTCGGGAAGACAACGTTCGGCACGACGCCACTGCGCTCTTCCTCGATCTCCGGCGCCAGGATCGGCGTTGGCGAGCGATAGACCACCTTGCGTGGGTCATCCGTATCAAGGATCATGACACCGGCGCAGTAATGCACGAATGGTTGGTGATCCATCTGCTCGACAATTCGCCCGGAAACGCCGTGATAGACCATCATCCACCCATATGGTGTATAGACTGGCGGTGCGCCGCCGCCGATCTTCACCTCCTCCCACGACGCCTGCAGACCGGCAAGAAACGAATGGCTGCGCCAGATCAGCAACTCCGCCAGATCGGACTTTACACGGTCAAGCGGGCAGTACGATATCCAGATACTGGCGCGCTGTTCGGCCACGCCAGCGGGAACGACCGGCATACCGCCCTGCACATGCGCCGGACGATGGATCAGCGCCAGCGCCGGGCGCCCCTGCGGGTCGCGCACCGGTTCAGGAAAGAGAAAGGCATCCTTGTTGTCATACAGATTGAAGTCAGTCCGCAGATGCGGCTCGAAGGCAAACATGACCGGACCAAGCCGTTCCCAGTGCAGCAGATCGGTCGACAGCGCCAGCGCAATGCGCGGTCCCAGCGGACCATACGCCGTGTACGCCATCACGTAGCGCCCGATTGCCTCCACATAGGTAATACGCGGGTCTTCGCAACCGGCGGTGCGCGCATTCCGTTCATACGACTCGGTTGGTTCAAGAACATACCCCATCCGTTCGACCGTGACCGGATCACCATGATCATCGAAGACCACGCGAGCAATCCCAATACGCGAATAGTTGCCTGCCGCCACGACGCGCGGGAAAAGATAGAGCGTCCCATCCGACGACCGGGCGGCGGCAGGATTGAGCACACCGAGAACCTCATCGAGGTTTTCGGGATCGCCGCGCATAATGACAGACAGGCGGCGCATCTGCGGGTTTAATGGAGCATCCATGCTTAACCTCGTGATATAATAATATAACAATCGGCAAAGACGCTATGAACGCAGAAGGAGCCGTGTATGGGGGACAAAAGTCCGAAAAACGTCAGCAAGCAGAAGAAACAGGCAGCATCGAAGAAGGGCCCCGGCAAGAAATAACTGCTCTGCTGATCGGCTCGTGAGGAAGATAGTCATACAGAGCGTCTATCTTCCTCGCGCTTCTGGCGTGCGGCTGAGGATAGCACGCCTCACGACGCATGTCAAAATGGCACGACTGATGAAGCCACTTCGCTCAGCAATGATCAACCCCTCCATGGTGTACCATCTGCTGCGCACCTTTTTGCTGATCGGTCTAGCCACGGGCATTGCAGCCTGTACGCTCCCGGCGGCGCCGCAACCGGCGACCCCGCGCCCGACGGCGCCGGTGATCCTCGAAATCACCCCGGCGCCAACGCTTGATGCTGATGCAACGGCAACTGCATACGCCAGCCTGCTGGCGCCCTCGCCGACGCCAGCCGGGTTGTACATCGTCCAGCCCGGCGATACGTTGAGTGATCTAGCAATCAGGTTTGGCACAACCGTCGCCGACATTATAGCCGCCAATGGATTGACCGATCCCGACTCGCTTCAGGTTGGGCAACCGCTCATCATCCCCTCACTGGTTGACACGTCGCCGTCGCTGCGGGCATCACCGACTGCCGTTTCCGGCCTGACGGAGGACACGCCGGCGCCCGTCACGCCGACGCTGGCGACACCGTGATCGATGCCGAGAAGGTCCAGGCACAGGATCAGCCGGCAGCGCTGCGGTATGCGACTTTTGCTCAGGCCAGTCAAGATCCTCCTACCGGGATTGGCGCTTGACAGACGCCATGATTTTCGGTATATTGCTCATGTCAATCCTTCAAAATTGCCGTTCAGGCGTAAAGGAGGTGATGCCCATGAGTAATGAGCGTAAGGGCATCACCATCGAGGTGGCGCGGTAAGCTCACCCGTGGTGATGCCCAGGGAAAACAAAAAGCCCTCGCTTACGCGAGGGTTTTTTGATTCTGTCGAGGACGTGCGCCTATTCCTCTTCTTCCCTCGGCTCACGGCGTTCGCGCACCAGTTCTGGCTCGGCGGTCTCCGCTTCCGCTGCCGCCTCTTCCTCCTCCGCAGCGCGCACATGCGCCAGACTGACGACCAGTTCGTCACCAGGAGTTACCAGCGTCACTCCTGGAGGCAGCGTCAGATCACGAACATGGATGCTCTTATCGAATGCATCGAGACCGCTGATATTCACCGCAATGTATGCAGGAATATTGGCGGGCAACGCCTGGATCTCAACTGCATTCAACACCTGGTTCAACACTGCTTCAGCGCTTTCAACGAGGGGTGACTCGCCCTCGATGTGCAGCGGCACAGCGACTTCCACCGCCCGTGTCAAATCGACTGCGCGAAAATCGACGTGAATGATGTCGCGCGTCACCGGATGACGCTGCAATGCGTGAATGAACGCCGCCAGCGGCTGACGACCGGCAATATGCAGTTCCACCAGCGACGTGCGCCCGGCGCGACGGTAGACGGTATTGAAACTGCGTGCATCGACCTGCACAGCAATCGGATCGACGCCTTTGCCATACACAGTGGCAGGAAGAACGCCGCTGCGCCGCAACCTTCTGACCTTCTTACCCAAAACGGCGCGTGGTTCAAGCGACAACGTATGCTTTTCCGACATAACGAGATGATACTCCTTCTGAGAATGCAAATACCTTCGCCAAAAGCTAAGGGCATTGCCCGGTAGCTCCGAGTCGCGCATTGTACTATACGGCGCAGCGACATGCAAGCGATAGCGAGAAAGTAACTGTTCACAGTCAGGGGAACCGATACCGCCGGTCGCCCAAAACAGGGGGTCGGGGGCAGTCCCCGAAAAGGAGAAGCGGCGGCGGAATAGCCTCAGCAAGCGCCAACGCACGGCGCCCCGCCGCCCCGGGACGCCGCACACAGCGCCGGCGCTCTCAGGAAGCGCGTGAACAGGCACGCGAGAAAGTAGAAAATATGGGCTTGACAAGAACAAGCGTGTTATGGGATAATGATTTTACTACAAAAGTTCTATCGAACAGGCTTGCGGTTCTAAGGAACGGCGCCAGAGAAAGGGCAGCACGCATGAGATCGTCAGATCAACTTTCAGCGCGGCAGCGCGATATCCTTGCGTTCATCGAAGAGTTCACCCAGGAGCACGGATATCCGCCGTCCATCCGCGAGATCCAGGATGGTCTGCGCATTTCCTCGACCTCAGTCGTCGCCTACAATCTTCGCGCGCTGGAGAGCAAGGGGTTGATCGACCGCGATGGCAGAGTGTCACGGGGGATCAAGATTAAGAATATGTTGCCGACGGTCCTCAGTCAGGCGCGAGGCGGGAGGGTCCCGTTACTGGGCGTCATTACCGCCGGTCAACCGCTGCCCAACCCAGAGGACACCAGCACCGCCGCAGTCGAAATGATCGAGGTGCCGCCCGACGTGGCGCCGCCTGAGAAGTTGCAGGATGTTTACGCCTTGAAAGTGCGCGGATATTCGATGATCGATGCGCTGATCGACGATGAGGACATCGTACTGATGCGCTACCAGGAGACGGCTGAAAACGGCCAGATGGTCGCGGTGCGCATCGAGGACGATAATGCGGTGACACTCAAACGTTTCTATCGCGAAGGCGATAAGGTGCGCCTGCAACCAGCTAACGTGACGATGGAGCCAATCTACGTCGATGCTGCAAAAGTTCACATTCAGGGGCGCGTCGTCGGAGTGATTCGATCAATGTGGTAGTGCCTGACCTTATTGGAAGGCGGCAAACCCATGCTGACGATCCCTCACCTGGCGCTGGCGCTGCTCGGTTATCTGGCCGGTTCCATTCCCTTCAGTCTGCTGGTGGCGCGTGCATGGGGCGCTGATCTGCGCGTCGCGGGCAGCGGCAACATCGGCGCGGCGAATGTCTGGCGTACCTGCGGTTTCACGGCGTTTGCGCTGGCGATGAGCGGCGATATGCTGAAAGGCGCTTTGCCAACCGTTGCCGCGCATATGCTCAACTTGCCGCCGCTCGCGGTCGTGGCTGTCGGCGCAGCAGCGATGCTCGGACACGCCCGGTCAATCTTTCTCGGGTTTCGTGGCGGCAAAGCAGTGGCTACCGGCGGCGGGGCGCTGCTGGCGATGGCGCCGCCGGTGGCGCTCGCCGGGCTGGCAACTTGGGGAGTGATATTCGGCATCACGCGCATTTCATCTGTCGCGTCACTGGCAGCCGCAGCCGCCTGCGCTCTGGTTGCCGCCATCCTGGTTGCGCTTGGCACGCTGCCGCTCGCCTATGCGCTCTTTGTATGGGGCGCAACTGTGGCGATTGTTCTCCTTCACCGCTCGAATATCCGTCGCCTGCGCACAGGAACCGAGAACCGCTTCGAGAAACTGTTCTAGATGACGTTCAGTTCACGGCGTAAGACGCCACGGAAACGGCTGATGCGCAGCGGATCGATGTCGATCGTATGGGCGCGCCCGTCGAGGATCTCTTCGGCGATCAGCAGACCGGTGGCCGGCGCGTGCATGATGCCATGTCCGCTGAACCCGCTGGCATCGACATACCCTTCGAGTTCGGGATGTTTCCCCAGAATTGGCATATGATCGGGCGTGATTTCATACGCGCCTGCCCAGCAGAGCTTTTCCGCCAGCCCGGCGCGCTCCAGGATCGGAAAGCGCCGTAACCCGGCTTCAAGCACGGTGTCGAGCCACTCCCAGTCGACGGTCAGGTTGTGACCCGGCGGCTCGGCATAGTTCGATTTGCCAAAGATGATATTCTCGTGTTCTTTGCGCATGTAGAAGCCTGTGCCAACATCGATGGTCAGCGGGATCGGTCCGGGAATGGAAGGGAACGGTTCAGTGACATAGACGCAGCGGCGATACGGGCGCACCGGTATCTCTAACCCCGCGAGCATCCCCACCTCGCCTGCCCACGGTCCGGCAGCATTCACGACAATCGGGCAATTGATGACGCCGGTTGGCGTTTCGACACCCGCGACATGATCGCCAACCACCCGAATGCCGATGGCGGGCGCAGCCCGCTCCAGCACGACGCCAAGATCACGTGCGCGGTTCAGGTATCCGATGGCGATGCCGTGCGGATCGCAGAAGCCATCGTCGGGACCGAAGGTAGCGCCGATCAGATCGTCGATGCGCATGCCAGGGATGAAGCGCGCAGCCTCCTCAGGCGATAACAGTTCGACACGCACCCCCAAGCCGCGCTGTAGCGCAACATTGGCGCGGTAGGCGTCCCAGTCCGCCTGATTGTTGATCAGAAAGAGATAGCCGATCTGCTGCAAGCCCGAGTGACCGCCGACCTCCTCGGTAAAATGTTTCAAGCGCTCGATGCTGTAGAGCGACAGGCGGATGTTGACTTCGGTGGAGAACTGATGACGTACACCGGCGACAGATCGGGCGGTCGAACCGCTGATCTCGGTCTCTTCCTTTTCCAGAACAACAACGTTAGTGCAACCGCGGACTGCCAGATGATAGGCGATTGATGCACTGATGATACCGGCCCCGATAATGACGACATCAGCGGTTTGAGGTGGCATACACGTGTCCCGATGTTTCAGACCTTATTTCGACCGACGACGTGATAATGTGCGGGGCAACTGTGGCGTTTCAGCCATGTCGTCCGCCGGGATTTGCGGCTCTTCGCCGGCAAGCGCCTGCGGATCGACAGCGGATGGGATGGTGCTCCGCGCTGTTGCTGACCCGGTGTTTTCTTCTTTATGCATTCCCCTGGCGGATGTATGCGACATACGCGCATCGCGCCAGGCGAGGCGCTCGCGTACTGTCACCTCAAACCCGCGCCCAGTCGGCTCATAGTAGCGCCGTCCGCGCAGGTTGGGCGGGAAATGTTCCTGTTCCACCTGCGCATCCTCATAATCGTGCGCATATTTGTAGTCGCGCCCATATCCAAGTCCTTTCATCAGCGCCGTGGGTGCATTGCGCAGATGGAGCGGCACCGGCTCGTTGCGGGTCTCCGTCACATCTTTGAGCGCCGCAGCGTATGCGGCATAGACCGCATTGCTCTTCGGCGCCTGCGCCAGATAGACGATCGCTTGCGCCAGCGCCAGATCACCTTCGGGTTGACCGAGGAAGTGCACCGCTTGTTGCGCGGCAATGGTCAACGGCAGGGCATGCGGATCCGCCATGCCGATGTCCTCGACCGCCATGCGCACCACCCGTCGCGCGACGTACAGCGGGTCTTCACCGCCGTCAAGCATGCGTCCGAGCCAGTACAATGCGGCGTCGGGATCACTGTCGCGGACGCTTTTGTGAAGCGCTGAGATGGCATCGTAGTGCAGCTCGCCGTTCTTGTCGTACCGCACCGCGCGGGTTTGCAGCGCATCACGAATGTCGTCCACCGTAATCAGGCGCTTCCCGCCGATCCCCGGCGGTTTGGCAAGCGCGGCGGCTTCGAGTGCGTTCAACGCTGTGCGCGCATCACCGTTCGACATGGTGATCAGGTAACCGCGCGCATCGGCAACCAGCAACACGTTGAGGTCGCCAAGCCCGCGTTCGGTGTCGTTCAGCGCGCGATCGACAATCACGCCGATCTGCTCGTCAGTCAGCGCTTCGAGGACGAAGACGCGCGCCCGTGAGCGCAGCGCCGGGTTGACCTCGAACGACGGATTTTCGGTGGTGGCGCCGATCAGAATGATCGTGCCATCTTCGACATATGGCAGGATGGCGTCCTGCTGCGCCTTATTGAAGCGATGGATCTCGTCGATGAAGACAATCGTGCGCTGCTGGAACATGCCGAGGCGGTCCTGCGCTTCTTTCACCACGCGACGCAGATCGGCCACTCCGGCGGACACCGCCGAAAGCTGCTCGAAATGGGCATGCGTCGTATCGGCGATGATCCGTGCCAGGGTCGTTTTGCCAGAGCCGGGCGGACCCCAGAGAATGATCGAGAAGAGCGCATCATTGCTGATGGCGCGCCGCAGCAGTTTGCCTTCACCGACGATATGATCCTGCCCGACGAACTCATCGAGCGTGCGCGGACGCATGCGCGCGGCAAGCGGCGCCTGACGGCTCAACGCCTCCTCGCGCTGCGTGTCGAACAAAGTTTTCTGGTTCCTGGGCATTGAAAACAGGGTATGCGCAGTGTTATCGATTGCTACGCATGATACCAGAAAATCAGAAAATCGGTGGGCAGGTCATCCCTCTCTCTGGTACCTCAACACCAAAAGGGGCATACGCAAATGGGATGTTGGTGCTATTGCGGATGAACGTGCCATCGCATATGCTTAGACTCAGAAAAGGCGCTGTCCAGAGGAAACATATCGGCTCTCTTCCTTGATACTCTTCCCGTTCACTTCCTCTGGCTCCTCCGAATGCCTCTCGCGTTCCCCTGGTGTGCGAGCCGGAATGCTGGACAGAAGCCTGGGACTAAAGACGGGGCAGGCGATCAATCGCCTGCCCCGGTTTTTTAGCGTCGGCGCTTCTGGATTTGTCCCGTGATTGCCAACAGCACAATGGCGCCCAACACGGCCACACCAAAACTGCGCACATCCCAGCCAAAATTGGTTCCGCCGAATCCCAGCAGATCCATGATCAACCCGCCAACAAACGCTCCCAGGATGCCGATGATGATATTCATCAGGCATCCCTGGCGTTCCTCGATGCCAACCAGCAGGCTCGCCACCCATCCGGCCAGTGCGCCGAAAATGATCCAGGAAAGAGGACCCATGCTTTTTTCCTTTCTGTCACGGCTGGTCAGCGACCTGCCGTATCTGCCGTATCTATCGTCGGGGCAGGGAGCGAAACGGCGCTTGTTCGTGAGAAGAACGTTTGCGTTATAATTGCCCGCATGCCACCAAACAGACGACGGTGCATCGCAGGATATTCCGTGCACCATCTCTGGTCCGCTAAACAAGACATTTCTCGCGCGATTCGAGCAGTCTGCTGTTCGCGCGCCTGAAGGCTGCCACCGATGATCGTTGTTGCGTCCGATGACCATTTCCGGCACAACCCGCCGCATGAGTTTCTCGACGGCGCGCTCATCCCGATCTACGAAACGCCTGCGCGCGTTACAATTATTCGCGCTGCGCTCGAACGCGCCGCCATTGGGACCATCGTTGAACCACGCGCCTTCGGCATCGAGCCGGTACGCGCCATTCACGATGACGGATATCTGTCCTATCTTGAGACGATCTACACCCGCTGGGTTGTTGCAGGCGGCGCATCGGAGGCCGTCATTCCCGGAACACTGGCAGTGCGCTGGATGTCCCGTCCGCACGATCATCCCCTGGCGGCGCCCGGGTATTATACCTTCGACACCTGCGCCCCAATTGTGGCAGGAACGTATGCCGCCGCGCGCGCCGCCGCCGATATTGCGCTGACCGGCGCTGAGTTGCTCGTGACAGGCCATCGTGTTGCGTATGCACTCTGCCGTCCCCCAGGGCATCATGCGGGGCGCGACCTGGGCGGCGGGTACTGTTTCCTCAACAACGCCGCGATTGCAGCAGAGTATCTGGTCCATGCCACCGGCACGAGGTGTGCGATCCTGGACATCGATTTCCATCATGGGAATGGGACCCAGCAGATCTTTTACGAACGCAGCGATGTGCTGTTCGTTTCGATCCACGCCTCACCGGTGTACCAGTACCCCTTCTTTCTTGGCTATGCCGAAGAACGCGGCGCCGGCGCCGGAGAGGGATACAATCTGAACCTGCCGCTGGATCCAGGCGCGGGAAACCGTGAGTATCTGGCGGCGCTCGACCAGGCGCTCGATGCCATTGCGGAGTTCGCGCCGCGCTTTCTGGTGCTCTCGGCAGGGTTCGATACCTTCGAGGGCGATCCGGTCGCCAATCATGGCAGCGGTTTTGCCCTCAGTACAGCAGACTACCCGGTGATCGGGCGGCGCATCGCTGCGCTCAACCTGCCGACGTTGGTCGTTCAAGAGGGAGGATACGCCATCGACGCGCTCGGCGACAATGTCGTGGGGCTATTGCAAGGTCTCGAGGAGTAAACCGGCATGACACGCCTTTCGTCAGGGGGCCGCATTGAAGTGATCTGCGGCTGTATGTTCAGCGGAAAGACCGAAGAACTGATCCGTCGCCTGAACCATGTGCGCCTGGCGCGCCAGCGGTTGATCGCCTTCACACCGCGCCGCGACACCCGCTACCGGCTCGGCAGCCTGGTCAGCCACAATGGTCTCTCGGTCGAAGCGCGCGTGATCGACTCGATTCGCGATATTCCAGCCCATCTCGATGTCGATGTTCATGTGGTGGCAATCGACGAACTGCACCTGCTCGACGACCCGCCCGACGCGGCACGGGAGGTGTGTCAGGAACTGGCAGACCGTGGACTGCGCGTGATCGTCGCCGGGCTGGATCAGGACTTTCGGGCGCAGCCGTTCCCGGCAATGGCGCAGTTGATGGCAGTCGCCGAGCAGGTGGATAAGCTGTACGCCATCTGCGTGCGCTGTGGCGCATATGCAACCCGCTCACAGCGCCTGATCAACGGCTCGCCGGCGCCTGCTAACGCACCGACGATTGTGGTCGGCGGGCAGGAATTGTATGAAGCACGCTGCCGCGCGTGCTATGAGCCGGCACGGTAAGGCGCACCCTTATTGAATGGCGTGTACCGGCGCCGGATCAAATCCAACCCACCTGATCCCCTGCACGCCATCGAAACGGCGCGCCATAACTGCCAGTGCTTCAGGATTGTTGTCTACCAGAATAAAGCGTCGCCCGAGTTCGAGCGCCGCCACGCCGGTTGTACCGCTGCCGGCGAAGAAATCGAGCACCAGCGATCCGGGCTTCGACGACGCCTGAACGATCCGGCGCAGGATGCCGAGCGGCTTCTGCGTCGGGTAGCCGGTCTTTTCGGCGCCATTGGTTGGTACAATGGTGTGCCACCAGCAGTCGGTGGGGCGTTTGCCGCGTGCCGCCTTTTCAGGACCGACGAGACCAGGCGCCATGTATGGGATGCGTTCAATCTCATCGACATTGAACACATACCGGGCAGGGTTTTTAACGTAGAGCAGGATGTTGTCGTGCTTGGGGGGCCAGCGGTTCTTCGGTCGTCCACCGTAATCATACGCCCAGATAATTTCGTTCAAAAACGAATCACGCCCAAAGATTGCGTCGAGCAGCACTTTGCAATAGTGGACCTCGCGATAATCCACATGAAAGTAGAACGACCCGTGCGGCGCCAGTACGCGATGCGCTTCGATCAGGCGCGGCTCCAGAAATGCCAGATAGTCGTCAAAAACATCGCTGAATCGCCGGGATCCCAGAATAATGCTTTTGTACCGTTGTCCCTGGAATCCGACCCGATCTCCATCATCGGAGCGTACCGTTTTGAGTTGGACGCGCTGCTGATCCTTGCCGGTGTTGAAGGGCGGATCAATGTAGATCAGATCGACCGACTCGGAGGGAAGGGCGCGCAGAACATCAAGATTGTCCGCCAGACAGATAATGCCAGTTGCATTGAGATCGATCATAAGAGAAGATCGCTTCGTTCGCAATGACGCTGAACCATTATTTTCGGACGGGTTCTTTGCGACTATACAGGATTTCGGGCGCCAGCGCAAGATGATAGCGGCGTGTGGGTGTGATCGTGCACTGGTAGGAGTTTGAATACGTCGGCGGGTCGACACGCTCATTCTGTTTTCCCTCACCCTCTGCCCCTCTTCTCCCACAAGGGGAGAAGGGAGCTTTGGGGCGAGGCGAAGCCTCGGCGAGACGCCTGAACTCCCAGGAGCAACCCCGCCGGGCTGGCGCGGCGTGTACTGGCGCAGGAGTGCGTCACCCGCGTAGGCGGGCGGCGCGTCCCCTCCCCCGTCCCTTCAGCCGCCAGGCGACACGGCTGCCCGGCATACGGACCCACCAGCGGGTGAGGGCGCTTCAGCGCCCTTCGTTCCCTCAGCCCGACGCTTGAGCGTCGGGCGACGCGCCTTCCCAGCGTTGCAGGCGCGACACCCGCGCTCCCGGGGTGGTGATACCCGCTATCGCAGCGCGAATCGTGTATACTGTCGCTGGTGAGGCTTTACGATAGTAGCGACGCCGGATACTGTCGCTCATCAGCAAGGTGATGCCGTGCCTTCAATCGATCTGTACCCGCTGATTACTCAACCACGTCTTGCCCATCCGCTCTGGGGCGGAACGTTCCTCGCCAACTGGCTGGAACTGCCGCAGCCGCGTCCTGAACGCCTTGGCGAGATCTGGCTGGTGTATGACACCAACCCGATCATTGAAGGACCGCTGGCGGGGCGGACGCTGGCGCAGGTGACGCACGACTACGGCGCAGCGCTGGTTGGCGAGCGCACTATCGCACAATACGGCGCCGATTTCCCATTACTGGCCAAATTCATCGATGCGGCGGATCGTCTGTCGATCCAGGTGCATCCTGATGACGCCTATGCACATACGCACGAGGCCGCCACCGGTTTCCACGGCAAAACCGAGTCATGGCACATTCTGCGCGCCATTCCGGGCGCCGATGTGGTGTATGGGCTGACGCGCACCGTCAGCCGCGATGAACTCGCTGCCGCGATTGCCGCCGGCGCGCTCGAACCGTTGCTGCGGCGTCTGCCGATAGCGGCCGGTGATACGGTGTTTGTTCCGGCAGGGACACTGCACGCAATCAATGCAGGGATCGTGCTGTTTGAGATTCAACAGAAATCAGATCTCACCTACCGCGTCTACGATTACGGCCGGGTCGATGCCGCAACCGGCAAACCGCGCGAGTTACACGTCGAGCAAGCGCTCGATGTGACCGACTATTCACCTGCTCCGCGTGGCATCGTGCCGCTGCTGCCATTGGAAACAGGGCGCGATCTGCTGGTGGCGTGCCGATCCTTTGCGCTTGAACGCCTGGCGCTCGCAAGCGCCGTCAAACGCGCCGTCGATCCAGCGACATTCGAGATTCTGACGGTCATCGAGGGATCAGCGACATTAGAGTGGGACACCGGAGTGCGTGAGTTGCGACGCGGCGTAGCAGTTGTGATCCCGGCACGCCTTGGTTCGTATGCGCTCGTGCCAACTGGGGAAGCGCGGATCTTGCGGGCATACGTGCCAGACCTGGATGCACTGCGGCGCGAATTCGCACAGCGTGGCGTGGACGCAGCGCGGGTGGCGGAGACCGTCGTTGAAGGTTGAAGGTGGGAAGGTTGAAGGTGGGAAGGTTGTGCATGTTACACGTTGAACGTTGAACGTTGAACGTGGGAAGGGTTGGTTCAGGGAGAGCCATTGCACCGCAACGTCTGCGCCGCCAAAGCCGGGCAGGTTGGTTCAGGCAGAGACGTTGCACCGCAACGTCTGCGCCACGGGAGACGAGCGGGAAGGTGGCAGGTGGGAAGGTTGAACGTTGAACGCGGGAAGGTGGAAGGTGGCTCTACCTTCTAACTCCTAACTCCTCACTCCTAATCTCTGGTTCTCAGTTCTCGGTTCTCACAATGTTAGTCGAAGATTTCATCAACCGGAAGAAAACCTCCTGGGAGCGACTGAGCGCCATCGTGGAGCGTTCGCGGCGCGGCGGTCTGGCGGCGTTGGAAGACGAGGAAATCACCGAACTTGGGCGACTGTACCGTAGCGCAACCTCGGATCTGGCAGTAGCGCGGCGCGATTTTCCCAACCATCGGGTAGTGGATTATCTCAACGGGTTGGTCGCGCGCGCGCACGCAGAAGTGTATCAACGCCGCGCAGATCGCAGCAGTGCTCTGGTGCGCTATTTCACCGCCGATCTGCCGCGCACCTTCCGCGAGACATGGCTCTACACGCTGGCATCGCTGCTCATGTTTCTAATCCCGGCGTTGATCGGCTTCTTCATCACCCTCAACGATCCGGCTGCCGGCGCGCTGCTGGTTCCAGGGGTCGACAGCGTCATCAGCGATATTCGCGCCGGACGTGAGTGGTGGAAGGCAATCAACGACGAAGGACGGTCAGCATCGGCAGCGTTAATTGCCACGAACAACATCCGGGTGGCAATCCTGGCATTTGCCGGCGGTATGCTTCTTGGCGCACTGACGTTATTCGTCCTGGCGCAGAATGGCTTGCTGCTCGGCGTCGTGGCAGGCGCGGCGCAGGCGTATGGGTTCAGCAGCAACCTGTGGGGCTTCGTTGCAGCGCACGGCGTTGTTGAACTGAGCGTGATCATCATTGCCGGCGGAGCAGGGCTACAACTCGGATGGGCTGTCGCACGTCCGGGTCTGATGACCCGGCGCGCCGCGCTCGTGCTGGCGGCACGTCGAGCGGTTCGTCTTCTTCTGGGGTGTGCCCTGCTGCTGGTCATTGCGGGCGTGATCGAGGGGTTTATCTCGCCGTCGGATCTGCCGCTGACAGTCAAATATGCGGTTGCCCTGCTCAGCGGCGTTGCGCTGTACGCCTATCTCCTGCTGGCAGGGCGGGAGCGCAAAAGAGATTAGCGTCTGCTCCTCTTCTGCCTGCTTGCGTTGTGAAATGCACACGACGGTGCAGAGAGAAATGAACCTTTGCGCCTCTGTGCCTTTGTGTGAGACACAATGCTACCACAGTCGAGATGCGCACAAAGGCGCAACGGTGCGGAAAACAATACGCCTTTGCGCCTCCGCGCCTTTGTGCGAGGCGCAATCCTGACCCGGTCGAGATGCGCACAAAGGCGCAACGGTGCGGAAAACGATACGCCTTCGTGTGAGCAACAGTAAGCACGCACATCGGTTGCCGTTTGATGCCGCCAGAACCACCGGCATGCTCAATGACGCGCGTTCGAGATATGGATACGATACGCAATCAGAATAGCCAATCCAGCAACGGCCGCCATCAACACAAAGTGCAGCGCAACCCGTCCGGCTTCGACCATATCACTCTGTTCTCCTGAGCCGATGATCACACCGCCGATCCCCGCGCCAAGCGCCGTTCCCAGTTGACTGGCGATTTGCAATGCCGATGATGCACGCCCCTCGTGACCCTGTGCGGCGTTCTGGAGCATGGCGAGCGACAGAGCGGAGTATGCCAACCCGATGCCGCACCCGGCAATACCCCACGTGACAATGCTGAGCAGCGGTGGAACAACCGGTGCAATTGCGGCGGTTGTTGCGCCAATCCCGATCAGCATCACGAGCAAACCGGCGGCTGCAATCGAACCAGGCGGATGGCGGCGCACCAGGCGCGCCTGCATCCAGGCGCCCGCCGTCCACGTCAGGGTTGCCGCGGTCAGCGCCAACCCGGCAGTCACGACGCTCAAGCCGCGCACTGCGGTGAGGGTCAGCGGCACAAAGGCATCGACGCCAAAGAACGAGAGGTTAAGCAACCCCATAGCAGCAATCACGGCAGGCAGTCCAGGCGCAGCGCGAAGCGTCCCCGGCGGCAGAATATTCCGTAGCGCCACAACGGTTATGATGGCGCCGGTGACGACCAGCGCGACTCCGGCGACCGGCGCGGCGCTCACCTGGCCCAGTCCGCTGATCGTCATCGCTGCGCCGGTGGCGAGCACAAGCGCCATCCGAACATCATTGTTGCGCGCTCGATGATCGTCAATATCGAACGATTGCGGTGCAGGCGCAAGACGACGCAACGACGGCAACGCCATGAGCGCGGCGACGAGCGGCAGCGGAGTCAGCCCCAGGAAGACCCAGCGCCAGCCGATGTGCTCGGTGATGATCCCCGCCAGACCAGGACCGACCATGCCCGGCACAACCCAGGCGCTCGAAATGATCGCCAGCATGCGCGGACGTGCATCCGCCTCATAGCCGCGCCCAACGATGATGTACACCACCGCGCCAATGACGCCGCTGCCCAACCCCTGCACCGCCCGACCAACGATCAGCAATGGCATCGTTGGCGCCAGCCCTGCGATGAGTAACCCGGCAACAAAGAGTAGCGTTCCAGCGATGAACGGGATGGCGACTCCCCGGCGATCCGCCTCGGGTCCGGCGACCGTTGCCGCGACCATATTTGCCAACATGAAGGCGCTGAATGCCCAGCCGTACCACGCCAACCCTCCGAGATCGCGTGCAGTGGCGGGCATCGTGGCAGCAACGGCGAGCATCTCGAAAGCAGTGGCGACGATGATCAGCACCAACCCAACAGTGAGGACGCGCCGGCCAGCGACCCAGATGCCGGTCGGCAGGGCGGGTGAGGAGACGATCGTTTCTTCGACCATGGCAGCGAGGCCCTTTCTCTATTGCGAGCCGTCATTATCGCATATTTCGGAGGCGCAAAAAGAAGATAAAAAACCTTCGTGCCTCTGTACCGTTGTACAAGGCGCAATGCTACCACGGTCGAGATGCACACAACGGCATCGGCGCAGAGAGAAAAGAGCCTCTGTGCCTTTGTGCGAGGATAAACGAGTGTGTGCAGGCATTGTGCTATAATAACAGGAAGATTCATCATTGCAGATAGCAATCAGCGACGCCAGGCAGAGCGCCGCTCTATGCCTCCATTACGCGCCAGTTCAGGCGCCAGGAACATCCAGCCTATGTCAGTCGTATTGCGTACACGGCAGCAGATTGCGCTCATGCGCGCTGCTGGCCGTCTGGTGGCCGAAACGTTCGAGGTGCTGCGCGAGCATGTGCGCCCTGGCGTGACGACCAGAGAACTTGATCGCATCGCCGAGCAATTTGTGCGGAAACACGGCGCGATACCGGCATACAAAGGGTATCGCGGCTTTCCTGCCACTATCTGTGTCGCTATCAATAATGTCGTCTGTCACGGCATTCCAGGCAACGAGCGCCTGAAAGAAGGAGACATCATCGGTATCGACATGGGGGTGCGGTTGAACGGCTGGTATGGCGATTCGTGCATCACGGTGCCGGTGGGGAAGATTTCGCCGGAAGCGCAGCGGTTACTGGAGGTGACCGAAGAGGCAATGTGGCGCGGCATTCGCGCGGCGCGCGGCAGCGCACGCCTGGGTGACATCGGCGCAGCGATACAGACCTACGTTGAAGCCAATGGCTTCTCGGTCGTGCGGGAATGGACCGGGCACGGCGTCGGGCAACTGTTGCACGAGGAACCAACCGTGCTGCACTATGGCAAGCCCGGCACGGGGAAGCGGTTGCATCCCGGTATGACCTTTACGATTGAGCCGATGGTCAACGCTGGCAGGCCCGAGGCAGTGCTGGACAAAACCGACGGCTGGACGGTGCGCACCGCCGACGGCTCGCTCTCGGCGCAATTCGAGCATACCATTGCGATAACCGAGGGCGAGCCGGAAATACTGACGTTGCCATAGGCGGTTATCCGTTCTTTCGGCGGTTGCGCAGGAACGGCGGTATGTCCAGGTCGTCGGGGCTGATGCTGGCGCCCTGCGACCGCGCGGGTTGCGACGGCTGCGGTCGAGGTGCGGCTGGCGGGTGTGGTTCCGCATACGCCATGTCGCGCTTCGGTTGGGCAGGTTGCTGCTGTTGCGAACCGGACATGTAGATGCGCTTGCGCGCCTCCGCCGGACGGCTGGCGTCGAAGCCGGTGGCGATCAGGGTGATCTTCACCTGTCCGGGCGGGAAGGTCGGATCGATCACTGCGCCAAAGATAATGTTCGCCTCCGGGTCCACCGCCTTTGCCACAATGTCTGCTGCCTCGTACACCTCGAGAATGCCAAGGTCTTCTCCGCCGGTCACGTTGAACAGCACACCCTTCGCGCCGTCGATCGACACTTCGAGCAAGGGTGATGCGATCGCCTCGTTGACCGCATCGACCATGCGGTTATCGCCGCTGCCGACGCCCAGCGCCATGAGCGCCGACCCCTGGCGCGCCATGATCGTCTTCACGTCGGCAAAATCGACGTTGATCAACCCGCGCTGCGTGATCAGGTCCGAAATGCCCTGAATGCCCTGGCGCAGCACGTTATCGGCCATCTGAAACGCCTGGAGCATCGACGTGTTCTTGCTCGCCGTCTGCAGGAGCCGGTCGTTGGGGATGACGATCAACGTATCGACCATCGGGCGCAGTTGCTCGATGCCCTGTTCGGCGGTCTTGCGACGATGGTTGCCCTCGAAACTGAACGGCTTCGTCACCACGCCAACCGTCAGCATCCCCAGGTCCTGCGCGATGCTGGCAATGACCGGCGAAGCGCCGGTGCCGGTGCCCCCTCCCATGCCTGCCGTAATGAACACCATATCGGCGCCCTTGAGCGCCTCGTAGATCTCCTCGGTCGTCTCTTCGGCGGCTTTTTGCCCGATAACCGGGTTGCCGCCCGAACCAAGCCCTTTGGTGAGTTTGTCACCGATCCGAATGCGAGTCGATGCGCGCGAATGCAGGAGCGCCTGTGCGTCGGTATTGATCGTGATAAACTCAATCCCGTGCACACCTTCGTCGACCATGCGGTCAACGGCGTTGGACCCGCCGCCGCCGACGCCGACCACTTTGATGACCGCGAAGTTCTCTGCGGCCTGGCTCAAACTGTCGTAATCGATCATTGATCCCTCTCCTTGCGTTATGGCAGAAACTCTTTCAGCCATCGTTTGAATCGTTCGTAGGTCGAAACCCAACCACCGTGATCAGACGGTGGTCCGCTGCTGGAATGAAGACCGCTCATGCCATGGCGCATGCCCCAGCGCAACAACCCGATCGCAGTGGCATACGCGGGGCTGTTGAGCGTATCCGCCAGCCCGGTGAGATCGGCGGGTATGCCGATGCGCACCGGAATGCCGAGCATGTCGCGCATCAACTCGTCGAGGCGCAGCAACTGCGCGGCGCCGCCGGTCAGAACGATGCCTGCCGGCAGGAGACCTTCGTAGCCGCTGCGCCGGATTTCGTTGTAGATCAGTTCCGTCAATTCTTCGGCGCGCGCCTGAAGCACCTGATTCAGCATGGTGCGGCTGATCTGCTGCCGCTCGCCAGGCGCAAACCCTTCGGCTTCGATCACATCCGGTTCTTCCTCCGTTTCTTCGGCGATCGCTGCGCCATATTTCAGTTTCAAATACTCGGCGGTGTTGTGGGGCGTCTGCTGAACGATCACGATATCGTTAGTGAAATGGTTGCCGCCAACGGGAATGACGCTGGTATGCCAGATGCCCCCCTGTGCAAAAACGGCGATATCGGTTGTGCCCCCGCCGATGTCCACCAGCACCACGCCCCGGTCTTTGTCGTCGGCGCTGAGCACCGCTTCGCCGGCTGCCAGCGGTTGCAGCACCAGGTCGTCGATCTCGACGCCGGTTTTCTGCACACTCTTGATCAGGTTCTGGATCGCCATCACCTCGCCCGTGATGATGTGGGTTTCCACTTCGAGACGAAAACCGGACATACCGATCGGATCGCGAATGCCCTCGTTGCCGTCTACCACATAGGCGCGCGGGATGACATGGATGACTTCACGCTGCGTGGGAATTGCCACTGCCTGCGCCGCCTCGACGGCACGTGCAACATCGTGGCGGGTGATTTCATGATCGCTGCGCGCCACTGCAACAACGCCACGACTGTTGAGCGACTGGATGTGCCGACCGGCAATCCCCACAAATGCAGCACTCACCCGATAGCCGGACAGCCGTTCGGCTTTTTCAATGCTGGTTGCAATCGCATTCACAGCATCGTCGATATTGACAACAACCCCCTTATCCAGTCCTTTCGATGGCGTCAGCCCGACGCCAAGCACATTGACGCGCCCATTGTCGTACACCTGTCCCACAATGGTGCAGACCTTGGTCGTGCCAACATCGATTCCGACTATCGTCCGGTGTGCCATACTCAGCCTCGTCGTTCCTACGGTTGTTGCAACGGCGTATCGTTTCGATAGTACGGCGTCGCCGGTCGCAAATCGAGCCAGATATACTCCGTCGGCTCCTGGATCGTCAGAAAATGCAGTATCTGGATCTTTTCATCCAGGCGATCTTTCCGGCCAAAGACGATCGTGCGCCCATCGGCAGTGGTCACCGTGATGCCGCGTTCCATATCCCAACTGACACCGGCTGGCGTCACGCCCGCCTCGTTGGGCAGACGCAGCGCCAGGGCGCGGACAAGCGATAGCACGTCGGGATCGATCCGGTCGTTAGGCTCAACCGCGCGCCCGCTACGGTCTTCAATGATCAATGTATCGGTCACGAATGCAGCGTTGTCGAGACCCAGCACACGCCCCTCGGCATCGACCAGGAACCGCATGTCGCCGACTTGCCAGCGCACATCGGGTTGACGTTCCACCAGATTGATGATCAGCACGTCGGGCAGGGCCAGTGATGCTTCGACACGCTCGACATATGCGCTCTGTGCAACGCGCGCTTCGACGTCGTCAGTCTGCACCAGCCAGATCGAGGCGCCCGTCACGCTCGCCATCTCCTCAATGTCGGATTCATCGAGGATCTGAGCACCGTTGATCTGGAGATTGCGCACAACAAACTGCGGCGAAACGGCGATGGCGATCAGTCCGCCAAGTGATGCCAGGAAAAGGATCAGGCTAACAATGCGCCCGGATGCCAGCCAGCCGCCAATAGCGCGGCGCGGACCCGGCATGGCGCCGGCGGCGTTGCGCCGACGGTTGCGCCGTGCAGCAATGCGCGCACGGGTGTTGGGCTGGTTGTACTGAAAATCATTACGCATCCCGATCTCTCCTGTGCCGTTCGAGCGCCAGTTCGATCAGGCGGTCGAGCAATTGTGGATACGATATGCCGCTGGCTTCCCACATCATGGCATACATGCTGACCGGCGTAAAACCGGGCATGGTGTTGACTTCATTCAGGTACAGGTCGCCGGTTTCGCGGTCGAGCAAGAAATCGATGCGCGCCAACCCGGCTCCGTCAATGGCTCTGAACGCCTGCGCCGCGAGGGTGCGCACCCGTGCCGCGAGTTCGAGCGTAATCGGCGCAGGAATAAGAATCTTTGACGCACCGCTCAGGTATTTTGCCTCGTAGTCGTACCATTCGCCGGAAGGAACCACTTCGCCGGGCACACTGACTTCCGGTTCGTCATTGCCCAGAACGCTGACTTCGATCTCGCGCGCGGAAATACCCTGTTCGACGACAATCCGCCGATCATAGGCGACGGCTGCGGCGATACCGCGTTCGAGCGCAGCACGATCGGTCACCTTGCTGATCCCGACGCTCGATCCCAGGTTTGCCGGCTTGACGAACAGCGGATAGGTGAGGCGCCGCTCGACCCAATCGAGCACCTGCACCGGTTCGCGTTCCCATTCCCCCCGGCGAATAAGCAGCCAGGGCACGACCGGCAACCCGGCGCCGGAGCAGGCGACCTTCGTCATCGCTTTGTCCATGCCGACTGCCGATGCCAGGACGCCGCATCCCACGTAAGGAATCCTCATCAGTTCCAGCACTCCCTGTACCGTGCCATCTTCGCCCATGGGTCCGTGGAGGACTGGGAAAACGACATCGAGCGTCCTGAGCGGCGACTGTTCACCGGCGACCATCAGCGTCAGCGGATCGGTCGTCGTCTCATCAGGCACATCAACCGACGCCGGGATGGTTGTCGCCAGCGAACCGCCTGGCAGCTTCGACCGATCCGCCTGCGCCAGCAGTCGGGCATGCGCATCGGGGGCAATGATCCAGCGCCCCTGTTTGGTGATGCCAATTGGCGTCACATCATAGCGTTCAGCGTCGAGACCGTCCATAATCGCGCGCGCCGAGACCAGCGACACCTCATGTTCACCCGATTGCCCGCCGAACAGGACCCCCACTCGCACTTTGCGCGTCATCGTTGTCAGTCTCCGTCCTCGATCTCAAGTGGCGTCGCGCCTGATTGGACACCGCCCATTGTTCATCCGACGATCTGAATTTCGAGTTCGAGTTCGATCCCGGTCATTGCCAGCACCCGTTCACGCGCCAGGTCGATCAGGCGCAGCACATCATCACTCGACGCGCCGCCGAGATTGATAATGTAGTTGGCATGGCGCGCAGCAATTTCCGCATTCCCAATGCGCGTTCCTTTCAAGCCGGCGGCTTCGATCAAGCGCCCTGCGCTCTCTCCTGGCGGGTTCTTGAACACGCTGCCGCAACTGGCGCCCCACGGCGTCTTACCGCGTCGTTCGTGCGAGGTGCGCTCCATCCGTCGCGCCAGCGCCGTCAGATCGTCGCGGTGCAGGCGAAACGCAGCGGCGAGGATGATCGGCTGATCGCGCCAGGCAACGCCATCGGCGCGCATCCGCTTGAGCACACTCGTTCGATAACCGAATGCAAAGCGCTCCGCCGACCATTCCTGCGTTTCGCCATTGACCAGCACCCAGGCGCGTTCGAGCGCTGTTGCAATGTCGCCGCCATAGCAGCCGGCATTGCCGTACAGCGCGCCGCCGATCGTTCCAGGCAATCCTTCCGCCCATTCCAGACCCGCCCACCCCTGGCGCGCCAGCCGGCGCGCGATGCCTGCCATTGGCGCTCCGGCCTCGACCATTGCCCGCGCTTCGTCCCCATGGGTTTCGAGGCGCAGATTGTGCGCGCGAATGCGAACAACCAATCCAGGGAAACCGGTGTCGCGTATCAGAACATTCGAACCGCCGCCGAGCACAAAGACGGGTAGATTGCGCTGATCGGCCCACGCGAGCGCCTGCACCAGATCAGTGGCGTCTGTCGCCTGCACGAAATAGCGCGCCGGTCCGCCAATGCGCCAGGAGGTGTATGACGCCAGTGGTTCGTTTTCCAGATACTGCATACTTTATCCCGCCGGCTGTATTGCTTGAATGCGATAGCGCAATTTGTCCGCTTCATCGACATGGCGCAGCGCCTCGCGGATCTGAAGCGCCTCATTCCAGCGCGCCAGCGCCTGCGACTGCTGCGCCTGAGCGTAATGCAGATCGCCGAGTCGCTCAAGTGCACGCACAATACCAATCTGATCCCGATCGCGGCGCGCCAGCGCAAGCGCTTGTTCGTAATGCAGCACAGCCGCCTGTGGCTGACGCAACGCACGTGCAGCATCGCCCAGATGAATCAGGGCGATGCACTGACCACGCGGATTTTGCGTCCACTCCTGCAATTCGTATGCGCGCCGGTATGACTCCATCGCCTGTTCATGACGCCCGAGGCAGCTCATCACCGTGCCGATCACCGTATACGAGCGCGCCTGACCGACAATATCGTTAATCCGCCGCCGGAGGTGGAGGCTCTCTTCGGCTGATACCAGCGCATCGGCAGGTTTATTCTGGTTAAGCAGCACCAGTGCGAGTTTATCTTTCAGGATCGCCTGCCCGATCAGGCTGCCGCGTCCCTGTTCCAGGCTCAATGCGCGAGTATAGAAGGTGAAAGCCTCCTGATTCGCTCCCAGAACACGATACACATCACCAATACCCGTCAGCACGCGCGCAAGTTTCAATTTTTCGTCAATGGTTTCATGTTCCTCGCGTTCATGTTCCTCACGCGCCATTTGCAACTCTTGTAGCGCTTCCAGATGCCGCCCTTGCAACTGATGCACTTTTGCCAGATGCAGACGGGCTTCGGCTTCCAGATCGCTCAACTCACCACGGGCGGCAAGATCGCGTGCGTTGTGTAATGCCGTTTCCGCCTGAACCAGTTGTCCGAGTTCACGCTGCATACGCCCGATTCCGAGCAACGCGCGCGCCTCCGCCTCGGCATTTCGGGTACGCTGCGCCGCCCGCAACATCCGACGGGCATATTCGAGTCCTTCGCGGTACTGACCGCCGAATTCGAGCACTGCCAGCGCCAGCGCGCAGGCGCGCAGTTCGTATGGAGGACGGGACTCCACGTCAATGCGTTCGAGCAGCGTCAACACCCGCTCCGTCCAGTGGCGCGCGCCGCCAAAGTCGAGCCGTGCAACACGCATCTCGGTGATGGCCAGCGCCGTCTCGATGGCAGCCGTATACGCGCCTGCCCGTTCCCAGTGCCACGTCTGAATTTCGCGCCATCCTTCGGGCGCGCGTTCGTCACCGCTGTAGCGGGCGCCCAATTCTTCGGCGACGTGTCGATGAAATGTGGTTGTGTCGTCGTTTGTCACGTTGCGTTCAATTCCAATTATCCCTGGGGGCGTGGGGTGTCGTCGTTGTCGTCATCGTCGTCACCGTAGGGGCAGGTCTGAGACCTGTCCCTACGACACCTGCCCTACGACACCTGCCTCTACATCCGCCCTACACCGACGCCTGCCCCGCCGCCGCCCCCAATGCCTGGATCGCCATTTCGCCGACCCGGTATCCATCACCGGCGCCGAGGGTCAACAACACATCGCCGGGTTGCAACAATGCGATAATTGTTGCCGTTGCGGTCGCTACATCTCCTGCAACCTGAACATCACGGTGAACAATGCGCGCCGCAAGCGCACACGCAGCCGCATGCGGATCGCCTGTTTCGCGCGCCGGGTAGACGTCGCCAACTCGAACGACATCCGCCACATCAAAGGCATCCGCCCAGGCGTCGAGCATCGCATACGTGCGCGAGAATGTGTGCGGTTGTAGGTAGACGACAATGCGACAATCTGGAAAACGAGCGCGTGCCGCTGCCAGGGTTGCGCGCACTTCTGTCGGGTGATGTGCATAGTCGTCAATCACAATGATGCCGTTCACCTCGCCTTTGACGTCGAAGCGTCGGCGGGCGCCGCGATACCCGGCGAGTGCAGCGGCTATCGCCGCTCGATCAATTCCCAGCGTCATCGCCACTGCGATGGCTGCCAGCGCATTCCGCACATGGTGATCGCCGACCAATCGCATCACATACGTGCCGTCGAGTCGCGTGCCAAAGGTGCGACGGTCATAGCGCCAGAGATCAAAACTCGTCATGGCACCGTCATAGCGCACATTCGCAGCCATCCAGTCCATCAGCGCCAGCCGGCATGATGCCGGATTACGCGCAACAGTTTCTTCGATGCCATACAGTTGAACGTCGGGATGATCTGCGACTCGCACAGCGCCAGGGTCGTCGTTGCACACAATCAGGCGCTGCGGATGCGCAACGTTCCCGGCAAACGCGCGGAATGCCGCTTCATACGCTTCTGGCGATGGATAGATATCGACGTGTTCCCACTCGACATTGGTGATCACCGCCACATTGGGCGCGAGCGCCAGAAATGTCCGGTCATATTCATCGGCTTCCACGACGAGCGGCGCCGCAGGATCGCCCCAGCGCGCATTCGTTCCAAGATCGGGGATTTCGCCGCCGATCAGGAAACCAGGGTTAGCACCGGCGTGGGTCAGCATCAGTGCTATCAGCGCCGTCGTGGTCGTTTTCCCATGAGCGCCGGCTACTGCCACCACCTGCCGCGCGCGCGACCATTCACGCCAGAGGTCAGCGCGTCGCAACACCGGAATACCACGCTGGCGCGCCGCAATCAGTTCGACATGATCGTCCCGCACCGCAGACGTAGCCACCAATCGGTCAGCGCCCGCGACGAGGGACGGGTCGTGCCCATGCCAGATCTGTGCGCCGCGCTGCGCGAGCGTAGCGGTAAGCGTATTCTGCTGAAGATCCGAACCGCTGACCGTATGCCCCTGATCCAGCAGAATATGAGCAATGGCGCTCATTCCTGCGCCCGCAATGCCGACGATGTGATAGTGCATCTCTGCGACCTGGATACTATTTTTTAGGACCGCCGCCGCCACCGCCGCCGCCGCCGTCAACCGCCCAAACACGATTGAAACGAATGACCGTGACGATCAGCAGGGTGATAACAAATGCCGTAATCGTCGACGGAATGATGCCAGTCCACGTCGGCAGGCTATTCAACGCAGTCGCCAGCATATCTGGAACATTGGCAGTTGGCACGAATTCGCGCCAGAAAATCGCCACGGCGCTGGTCAACAACACCGCTGTGTACAGGCCGGTCAGCGCTCCCAGGATACGCAGCGGACGTTTGCCGCCCCATCCGCCAAGCGGCTTTCCTTCCCACGGAAACGAGTATCCAATGCCTACCGCTACCAACGCAACAAAGACCAGCACACGCAGCAAGAGCGGCGCCTCAAGATTCTCCGGAATAATCGGACCCAGCGGCGCGACATCAGCGGTGCTGCCACCGGTCAGAAACGCTGCCAGTCGCGGCAAGTTGCTGTACGTTCGGTTGATCAGCCCGACGACGAAATTACCGCCCTGGACGGCAATCAGATATGCCAGGGTTGTCATCAGCCCCAGGCTGACGAAGTAACGGAAGCCCCACACCCAACCGAGGATGCCGAGCGCTACAAGGATCGAATACGTAACGAACGGACCGCTCAGATCGATCGTTATCATGCCATCAGTCTCCTGCTCACCAGCATCTGAAGCAGAAACGCGAGCCGACGGGCGGCGTCGGGTTGCGCCAGCGCCCGCATCCGTTCTGCCATGGCGCATCGTTCGTCCCGGCGATGGATGAGCCGGTGGATTTCGCGAAAGAGCAATTCTTCCTCTGTGGTGCGGGCAAGCGCAGCATCGCTGATTTTGACCGCTGCGCCGCGCTGCGTCAGGTAATCGGCATTCTCCTCCTGATGCACATGCGGATAGGGCACAAGTATCGCCGGCAATCCAACCGCAGGCAACTCTCCAAGGGTTGAAGCGCCGCTACGACAGACCGTCAGATCGGCGGCGGCGAGTGCTGCGACCATGGTCGGCGCGGGAGACGTGGCGCCCTGAACGAGTATCGTCGATGCGCCGTGGAGATACTCAAACAGATGATACCGCTTTTGCAGGTTTTCTGGCAACTCCCGTATCACTGCTCTGAGAAATGTCGCATCTCCTTCGCGTCCACACACGTGAATAATTTCCATAAACGGGAGCAATGCCGGCAACAGCGCAGCAATCGCCCGATTGATGCTGCGCGAACCGCGGCTGCCGCCGGCGACCAGCAGCGTCGGCACGTCATCACGCAATCCAAACGCCGCGCGACAGGCCTGCCTGTCGGCAACGAACAGTTCCTGACGCACCGGATAGCCGGTGACCACCAGTCGAACCGTCCGATGCCCCGCCTTCAGTCGCGCGAGAGCCTCGTCATACTCCAGCGGTTCAAGCCCCAGATAACGGCCAGAGTCGGCCACGCTACAGGCGACCAGGGTGGACAGGCGCGCCAGGAGCCGCACTGCCAGACCGGGAACTACATCAGGCAGGTAGATCAGCGTGGGTATGCCCACGCGGCGCGCCGCCAGAAAGACCGGTACGCACACATACCCGCCGGTGCCCAGGATCACAACCGGTCGATCCCATTCGGCAAGCCGACGTGCTGCGACAGTTCCACGCGCCAGCGTTGCCAGGTTGCGCATCATCGTCAACGGATTGCGACCACGCAGCGCCGCTGCCGGTATTGCCTGGAACGGCAGGGCGCTTTCACGCGCTACAAGCGCTGCTTCCATACCGCCAACACTTCCCACGTAGAGCGCCGACCATCGTGCATCGAACGATCCTGCGCTACCCGATCGGTTCGGCGACTCAGCGGCGACGGATGGCGCCCCAGGCGCGTTGAGCGCCGCGGCGACGGTCAGCGCCGGATAGACGTGACCGCCGGTTCCGCCACCAACCAGCCAGACGCGCAAAGGACGCTGAACGTTCTGATTGGACGACCGTTTCATGAGACTCACCTGGATACGTATGGCCGGTATGACGCGAAATATTCAGCAAAATACCAGCCGCTGCCATACACACCGTCAGTGATGTTCCGCCATAACTGATGAACGGCAACGTCAGCCCGGTGAACGGAATGAGCGTCGTCACTACGGCAATGTTGATCAGCGCCTGACTGACGATCCAGCAGGTGATGCCGGTAGCGAGCAGCGCTGCGAAAGGATCGGACGAGCGACCAGCGATACGCATGCCGCGATAGGCGATCACCAGAAAACAGGTGACGACGAAGAGGGTTCCGACCAATCCGAACTCCTCGCCAATGATGGCGAAAATGGCATCGGTATGCGCTTCGGGCAGCCAGAAGAACTTCTGACGCGCCTGCCCGATCCCGACGCCAAACAACCCGCCGCTTCCCAGCGCGTAGAGCGCGTGAACCGGTTGATACCCAGCGCCCTGATAGTGCGCAAACGGGTCGATCCAGGCAGCAATCCGTTCCAGCCGGTAGGTAGCGATGTTGATCAACCCCCAGAATGCGCTGCCTGCCACGATTGCCGCTCCGATGATATGCAACAGGCTGGCGCCAGCCGCAAAGTAGACCACGCCCGCAACGATGACCAGCACAATTGTGGTTCCAAGATCACGCCCCAACAACACCAGACCGCAAACCACGCCAAGCATCAGCGCAAACGGCGCCAGCCCATAGGTGACGTTCGTCAGTTTTTCGCCGCGCCGTGAGAGCCAGTCGGCAAAGTAGATCACCATCACCAGTTTGGCAATCTCCGACGGTTGCATGCTGAACGAACCGACGCGGATCCAGCTACGCGCACCGTTGGCTTCGGTCATCGAGGCAGGCAGGATGAGCGTCAGCAGCAGTAGAAAGAGTGCGCCGGCCATCAGATGCACCGAAAAGCGCCGCCAGATCCGGTAATCGATGCGTTGCGCCGCCAGGAGCGCAACCACACCGATCACCGCCGCCGTCATCTGGCGCCAGGTATAGTAGAGTTGATCGCCGGTATCGGCATAAGCGCGCATAAACGATGCGCTGTACACCATCACCAATCCCAGCAGCACCAGCGTGCCGACAGCGGCGAACAAAACATAATCCGGTTTGCGAGGTAACGTTTCTGCCATAGGTTTTCGCTTTCAACCTTGTAAGCAAACGCTTCAGATCGGCGGCGTAATGAGCGCGACCAGCACGATCAACATCACCAGAACCGCCAGGGTCAGCGCCCATCCATTGCGCAGGCTGAGACGCACGACGGTCGGCGGGTAGGATCGCGTATCGAGCGCAAACCGCGGCGCCAGCAGCCACCCCAGCAGTGCGCCGGTCACCAGCCCGCCGATATGCGCATTATTGTCGATGTACGGCGTGGTCAATCCCAGCGCCAGGTTAATCAGCGTAATGAATATCAGGCTCCCCAGTTGCTGGCGCGCAATTCCACCCAATACCCGACGCGCAACCGTGTAGAATGCGATCAATGCGCCGATCAGCCCGAAGATCGCGCCCGACGCGCCCACCGAAGGATTGGGGTTGAGCGCATAGGAAGCAACTCCTCCTCCCAGACCGGCAATCATGTAGATTGCCAGGAACCGCTGCACGCCGAAGAGCCGTTCCGTCTCGAAACCGAGCGAGTAGAGCGCAAACGAGTTGAAGAACAGGTGCGCCAGCCCGCCGTGGAGAAACATAGCGGTGAGGAACCGGTAGTATTGGCTTCCGGCAAAAATCGCTGCATTATCTTTTGCGCCCCAGATCAACGAGAATTGGTAGATGCTCACCCCGCCTGCGATCCGAATCCCCACCGCATCGAGCAACCAGGGAACAGCAAAAACGACGATGTTGATCGTCAACAGAATGCGCGCCACCCATGGCGTAAAGAGCGGAAGCCGCACCTGCACCGCCATCGCCGGCGACTCCGGTTCCACAGGCGATGGTTCTTCCGGTGCGCGTCCTGCGGCTTCGAGGTTCCGCAGGATCCGCTGATAATCGGCGTCGTTATCGTTGTTGCTCACGTAAAACTCTGGATAATATGGCGAAATGCTTCGCCGCGATGGAACTCATTGCGGAACATGCCAAAACTCGCGCATCCTGGCGAAAGGAGCACAATGTCGCCGGGTGCGGCAATGCAGCGCGCCGTGTCGAGCGCTTGCTCGAAATCGTCGTAGGGACCGAAAACATCGGCATCAGCGCTCACAGCGCGCAGCGCTGCCAGCAGTTTCGGCGTCGCTGTTCCCTGGAGCAGGATCACCGCTCTGACTCGCCGCGCGATCTCGCGCGCAAAAGCGTCGAATGGCAGATTCTTATCGGCGCCACCGGCGATCAGCACAATCGGCGCATCGAACGCGCGGAGCGCGGCAATCGCCGCTTCAGGCGCGGTCGCTGCGGTATCATTGACATAGCGCACGCCATCGAGTTCACGCACGAACTCAAGCCGGTGCTCGACGCCGGTGAAGGTCTGCACGGCGCGCCGGATGTGCTCTGGTGTGACGCCAAAAGCGCAGGCGGCAGCGGTGGCGGCTGCGATGTTCGCCAGGTTGTGCGCTCCGGGCAGGCGCACATCGTCTCTGGCGCAGATGACCGTATGCGTCGCACCTCCCGCAGCAGAGGCATCATGCCAGATCAATTCGTCGCCATGCCAGAATGCTCCTCGTTGTCCTTCCAGATGAGGAGCTTCGACCTCTTCTGCACCGGTGAACCAGACCACATCGAGCGGACGATGGTCAACGACCGTCATCATCCGCATCACTGAGGAGCCGACATTCAGCACCACCGCATCGCCGGGGCGCTGATGGCGCCAGATCTGCTCTTTTGCCTGAATATACGCTTCCATCGTTCCATACCGATCGAGGTGATCCGGCGCAATCGAAGTGATGCAGGCAATCTGCGGGCTTAAGCCGGCTTCGCCCAACCCTTCGAGCGCAAATGACGAGAGTTCCAGCACCACAGGTGTGGCGACGTCGATCAGCGGCAGTTGATCGAGGGCAGAAATGCGCAGATTGCCGGCGATGACCGTCTTCGGGAACTGCTCACGCAGCATCGCACCCAGGAGCAGCGTCGTTGTCGTTTTGCCTTTCGTGCCGGTAACGCCGAGGATCGGTCCGGGGCAGAGCCGGAAGAAGAGGGTCATTTCCATTTCGACGGCTGCGCCGGCTTCACGCGCGATCTGCAGGTACCGCGATGCAGACGGCACTGCCGGGTTGCGCACCACAATCTCAGCCTGCCGGAAATCATCATCACGGTGCTCGCCGAGCACGAAACGGATCGGCAGACCGGCGAGGGCATCGAGCGATGCGCGCAGGTCGTCGGGCGTGCGCAGATCGGTGACCGTCACTTCTGCGCCCTGGAGCGCAAGGAAGCGCGCAACGCCAACCCCGCCGCCGTGAACGCCAAGCCCCATAACCAGCGCACGCTTCCCTTGCAGGTGCATAGAACCTATCGTTCCACTGTGATCGCCGGGCGTTCGACCGTCATCCGCGCCCGTTGCGCATCATTGATCGTCAATGCCAGCGAAATGCCGACCAGCGCTGCCACCATGCCCACCAGCACAAAGCGCTGCATCACCTGCGTTTCGCTCCAGCCCAGCAACTCGAAGTGGTTGTGCAGCGGCGACATTTTGAAGACCCGCTGCCCGACGCCGGTGCGCCGTTTGGTCCATTTGAAATAGCCGACCTGAATGATGACCGAGAGCGCTTCCGCAACGAAGACCAGACCGACGACCGGCAACAGCAGCCACTGCTGCGATTGCAATGCCACCACCCCCAGCGCAGCGCCGAGCGACAGCGAACCGAGATCGCCCATGAACACCTGCGCCGGATGCGCGTTGTACCAGAGAAACGCCGCACACGCCCCGACCAGCGTGAAACAGAACGCCATCAGGTTGATAAACTCGCCGTTCAGGAACGTAATCACACCATAGGCCGCGAACGCCAGCGTCAGATTCCAACCCGCCAGGCTGTCGAGACCATCAGTAAGGTTCACGGCATTGCTTGTGCCGACGATGATCAGCATAGCGAACGGAATGAACCACAGCCCGATGTCGAACTGCCCCACGAACGGGACGCGCACCTGACCGAAGTTCGCCAGACCAAACGGCGGCGGCAGGTAGAGCGCCAGCGCGGCGCCGAAGGCGATCAGCAGCATAAGCGCCATTTTCGTGCGCGGGGTAAATCCATACGTCTTCGACCGGCTGCCGACCAGCGACATATAATCGTCGATTGCACCAAGGATCGCAAATGCGATCAAGACAGCGAGCGGCAGCAGGACCGACCAGCGATCCACGAGGTTGAACGCCACTGTCAGAGCGATGACCGGCAACAGGATGATGATCCCGCCCATAGTTGGCGTGCCGGTTTTGACCAGGTGGCTCTGTGGTCCCTCGAGGCGGATCTGTTTACCGATTCGATGGCGACGCAGGAACCGGATCCAGTACCCGCCCGTTGCGAGCGTCAGGATGAAGGCGGCTGCCGCCAGCAGCAGCGCCCTTGCCATGTCCTGCACTAGGAGCGCCTGGAGGGTTTCGCGCACGTGTTTGCTCCCTCTACGTTGTTGTTCAGAACGATCATTATCGGTTACGAATGGCGCTGGAGCGTCAGGGATGGTGCTGCAACTGAGCCACGATGGTTTCCATAAACATGCCGCGCGACCCTTTGATCAACACAAAGTCTCCGGGCGACAGCAGACTGCGCGCCAGTTGCGCCGCTGCATCGTTGTCGCCAACGCTGTGCACCCGGTCGGGAGGCATTCCTGCGTGAAGCGCCTCATCGGCGATCCATTGCGCTCGCCGGCCAACCGTAATTACTATCTGCGCAACTTCCACGACACGCGCCCCAACCATGCGGTGCGCCTCTTCTTCGATGCGTCCCAATTCCAGCATATCGCCCAGGATGGCAATCCGGCGACCATCGAGTTCCGCCAGCAGGTTGAGCGCCGCCAGCATCGAGGCGGGTGAGGCGTTATAGGAATCATCGATCAGCGTCGTCTGGTTTATCCCTGGAACTGCCAGCAGTCTGAGTTGCGCTCCTTCGCTGCGCAACCCGGCGATGATCGCTTCCCATTCCATGCCGAGCAGCAACCCGGCAGACGCCGCCGCAAGCGCCGTATGCACGCTGTGACGCCCAAGGAGCGGCAGATTCAGGTGCAGACTGTCCCCCTGATAATGCACCCGAAACCCGATACCCTGCAACCCGCGGCTCTCGATCGCATCCGCCCATAGATCGGCTGCCGGATCGAGACCGTAGAAGAACGGTCTGGCGCGCGTCACCTCCGCCATAGCGCGCACCCGCGGATCGTCGATGTTGAGAATGGCGAATCCATCCTCCGGCAATGCCTGCGGCAGTTCGCTTTTGGCGCGCTGAATGGCGTCGATGCTCCCCATGCGCTCCAGGTGCGAAAGTCCCACATTGGTCACAATGCCGAGGCGGGGCCGGGCAAGAGCCGCAAGATGCGCGATCTCGCCCGGACCGTACATGCCCATCTCAAGCACCGCCACCTGATGGTCGGCGGTGAGTTTGAGCAACACAATGGGCAGTGTCGCCTCACTGTTGTAGCTTCTTGGGCTTTTTAAGGTGCGAAAGCTGCGCTGAAGCACGCTGGCCGTCACCTCTTTCGTCGAGGTTTTGCCCACGCTCCCGGTGACGCCGATCACCACGGGATCGTACATCCCCCGGTGATAGGCTGCCAGCCGGTTCAGCGCCGCCTGCGGATCATCGACCGCAATCAGCAGCATCGTGTCGGGCGTCGCTCGTTCGAGTCCCTCGCCGGTCACCGGATCGATGATGGCAACGGGTCGTTCCAGCGACAGGTTCGACACTTTCTCGCGGCGCACCAGGGCGCCGCGTGCACCGCGCGCCGCCGCGTCCGCCAGAAATTCGTGGCCATCGACCCGCTCGCCGCGCAACGCAACGAACAGGCACGCTGACGTCGCCTGACGCGAATCGATCACCGCTTCGCTAAAGGCGACCTGCGTGAGCGCAGGAGGCAGCGCGTGGAAGCGCCGATTCGTCTCCTCCTGTACGCCGGGCAGTACTTCGTCTAGTCGCAACACCGCCGTTTCCCCTCGAGCCTTACGGTTCACGAAATCCGGCGGCATTGTAACATAATCTGTTCAGGCGCATCGCAGCGACGCCGTATCTACCGGTTGAGGCGCCCGCCCACGGTTTGTCCCGGATCGACCAGATCCATATCGGGAGCGATGCGCGCATACTGCACCAGTTGCGTCGCAATCGACTGGAACAATGGGATGGCCGTTCGCACCGCCCAGTAGTCGTCACGAGGACGATCCACCTTCACCAGAATGGCGAAGCGCGCGTTGTCGGCCGGCGCCAGACCGGCCACCGAGCCGATGGTGGCATCGGGAACGTATCCCCCGCGCCCATCGGGGATCGATGATGTGCCGGTTTTGGCGCATACTTCGTACCCTGGAACCAGCCACGTGTCACCGTAATTGCCCGTCATCCCCGCCCAGACGACCGGCGCGTAATGGTTGGCGGATTTCACCAGCATACGGCGCACCGTCCAGGCAACGCCGGGTTCGATAGGTTGCCCGATCTGCTTGGGTTGGGTGATGACGCAATCATCGCCGCGGCAACGCCGCTCGACGATGTAGGGACGCATTAGTTTGCCGTCGTTGCCAAGAGCGGCAACCATGCGCACCATTTGCAGCGGTGTTACCGCAATACCCTGACCATAGCCGTTGGTATCGAGCACCAGCGGACTCCACCCCGCGCGCGCAGGGGTCTGCACCATTCCTGCTGCTTCACCGGCTATGTCGATGCCAGTCGGACGACCGAAGCCGAACTCATCCAGCATCGCGTAGAAACGGTCTGCGCCGATCAGTTCCGCCAGTTGCAGCGCGCCCACATTGCTCGAATAGTAGAGCACCTTTTCCGGGTTGATGGGACCATTGCCAGCGCCGTTCCAATTCGACAGGCGCCAGCCGTAGCGGTAGACACTGCCCGGATCGTCCACCACCGTGTCGGCAGTGAAGGCGCGCGCCTGTAAGCCGGCGGCGACGGTGAAGATTTTGAACGTCGATCCCGGCTCATACTGCGTCCCAACCGCCGGGTTCAGGTTGTAGGTTTCCGGCGTGTACTCAAAGTACCGGTTCGGATCGAACGTCGGGTAGCTGGCCATGCCCAGGATGGCGCCGGTGCGCGGATCCATGACGATCACCACGCCGCCGTCGGCATTGTGTTCATCGACCGCCTTCTTGAGTTCGGTCTCGATGATATGCTGCACCGTCGGGTCAATCGTCAACTGAAGATCGACGCCTGGGCTGGCAGGTTTCACCTCCTGAGGCGCGATCCAGATCGGGTTGCGCTGTGAGTCGACTTCCGCCGTGATGACGCCGGTGCTGCCACGCAGCAGGGTATCGTAATATCCCTCAACGCCGCTGATGCCGGTATGCTCGAAGTTCACCGCGCCAATCACGTGCGCAGCGAAGGCGCCTTGCGGATAGACGCGCCGCGGTTCGTACTGCAACACCAGTCCTGGCTCATCGAGCGCCATGACCCGCTCGGCAATCTCCGGTTCGAGCCAGCGCTTGATGCGCACCTGGTAGAGCGACATATTCTGCATCGCCGCCAGAATGTCGGGAGATGGAACGCCGAGCAGACCGGAAAGGGTGAGCGCCAACCGTGGTGCATTCTTCTGATCGATCTGTGACGGCACGACGTACAGACTTTGCAGATCGACGTCGAGCGCCAGGATATTGCCTTTACTGTCGCGGATGACGCCGCGCGGAGCGGTGATCGGCAGGCGTTGATGCACCTCGGCGCGCGCCATCTCCGCCAGCGTTCGACCGCTAATGCGCACCTGTCCGGTCTGAATACTGCCGAGATGCACGGCTATACGGGCAATGATCACGACAGCGAGCAGCAGCAACAGGTTGAGCCGCCAGCGGCTGATCGTGACCGGGCGCATTGTGGAAGCGCTACGCCGCGCCGGAGTACGCTGGACAACCGTGCTACGCGTGGTACGTGCCGCCATACGACGTTCCTCTACGGGTTGAAAACCAGATTGTCTTGCATTAGCGGTTCGCGGTCGGCGACCGTACCAATCGTAATATAGCGCGCCTGTTCCGGTTCCATCGGGCGCAGGTTGAGACGAGCGGCGCGGCGCTCGATGTCGGCGAGCGATTGAGCGCGCGCCAGACGCAACTGAAGGTTGCTGCGCTCGCGCAGGAGTGCGGTTTGCTGTCGCTGTAACTGAGCGACAGCGTGCCCTTGCGTCGCCAGGCGCCCGGTCTGAGCGAGATTCAAGCCGCTCATGAGCGCCAGCAGCAACGCCGCAGCGATCAGTCGCCGTCCGCCTTCGAGCCGCAGGTAGCGGAGCAGTTCAAGGCGACGCTCCTTCGCTTCGCGAATGGTCGGGTAGAGCGGTTTGAGTGTGACAGCCATCTATTCTCCTCCGTTCCGCCACACGCAGTTTCGCGCTGCGACTGCGCGGATTATCCTGTTGTTCCTTATTGCTCGCCTCAACCGGCTTGCGTGTGATGATGCGCAGACGCCCTGCCTGCGCTTCGGCGCGCATAAAGTGTTTGACAATCCGATCCTCCAACGAGTGAAACGAGATGATTGCCATTCGCCCACCCGCTGCGAGCAGTTCGACGATCTGCGGCAGCGCCGCTTCCAGGCTCGCCAGTTCGTCGTTGACCGCAATCCGTAACGCCTGGAATGTGCGCGTTGCGGGATGGATCCTGCCGCGTCGCCCCCCAAGCGCCCGACTGACGAGCATTGCCAGTTCGTCGGTTGTTGTGAGTGGTTTGCGCTGCCGGGCTTCAACGATCACTCGTGCAATCCGGCGCGAACCGCGTTCCTCACCATAGCGAAAGATCAGATCGGCAAGTTCCTGTTCCGGCAGGTTGTTTACCAGGTGCGCCGCCGTCACCGGCGCGTCCGGGTCGAGCCGCATATCGAGCGGTGCGCTCGCCTGAAACGAAAAGCCGCGCTCCGGCGTGTCGAGTTGATACGATGACACCCCCAGATCGAGCAGCACTCCCTGAACCTGAACAAACCCCGAGTCGGTTGCCAGCCGTCCAATCTCACGAAAACCGCCGCGCACCAGTGTCACCCGCTCACCATACGGCGCCAGCCGCGCCGCTGCTGCACTCAGCGCCGCCGGGTCGCAGTCGATCCCCAGGAGCCGACCATCCGGCGCCGACGCTTCCAGGATCGCCGCTGCGTGCCCGCCCCCGCCGACCGTTCCATCGATATACCAACCACCAGAGCGCGGTTGCAGCCCGGCAATCACCTCTCGAAGCAGTACCGGCGTGTGATGGTAGTCCAAAGAACTGAGAACCAAGAACTGAGAACTGAGAACCAATAGTAAACTTCACTCAGTACTGGTCACTCGTCACTCGTCACTTATCATAGGCGCAAACATGCGCATCTGTCTCCTCCCCTTGAAAATCGAACCCCGCAATCCTGCGGCGAATATCCGCCATTTTCAGCAACGACTGGCGGAAGTGGCGCCGCATGCGCCTGATCTGGTCTGCCTGCCGGAGTGCGCCTTCACCGGGTATCTGTACGAGCCACATGATCTCGAACGGTACGCAGAACCAATCCCCGGCGAAACGACGGCGGCGATTGCGACGCTGGCGCAGGCGTATCATTGTGTTGTCTGTTTTGGGATGTTGGAGCGCGCAGCGGAAGGGTTTTACAGTTCTGCGGTCTTCATCGATGCCTCAGGTCGCATCGCGCTGGTGCAGCGGAAGATGAGCGAACAGCCACCCTTTGCCGTCGGCAACGACATTCATGTGGCGGATACAGCGGCTGGCAGGCTGGCGATCCTGATCTGCGGCGACTTGTTCGACGAGAATGCCCGGATGAAGCTGGATAAGCGCGCTGATCTTGTGATAGTTCCGCTAGCGCGCAGTTTCGACGGCGCATCCCCTGATCTGGGGCGCTGGCTGCGTGAGGAGCGCCAGGCATATGTGGATGCGGTCAGAACCCTGGAGGTGACGGCATTGATCGTCAATGCACTCGAAGATCCCGCGCAGCCTGAAGCATCATTTGGCGGCGCAATGGTCATCGGTCCGTGCGGCGACATCCTGGCGGAGTCGCCGCACGGCACGGACGAGGCGCTCATGTTCGACAGTTAGTTCTTCGCCTGTCGCTCTTTCTCCGCCATCTCCGCCGCCTGGCGTTCCAGCCAGGCGCGGATCTTTTCCTCCGCCAGCGGGTCCCACTGACCGGTGCGGATCAGCCAGTCGATGATCGCGCCTTCGACATAGCGCTGTCGATCATCGATCACGTGCGCAGCGCGCTCTTCAGCATGCTGCCAGTCACGGGTCGGCATACTCCACCTCCTTCTACGATACGTATGGTCAGACGCTGACCGGCAGTTCTTCCACCTGCTCCGGGCTTGCCGTATGACCGTCCACCGGCTGCCAGCGGTCTGCCAGTTTCTTCATGACCTCTGGAAGTGTGGTGTACTCCATCTCCTCCATCGGTAATCGGTGCGGCTCGAACGGACCATGACGCCGCAGATGGTCGGCGATGACGTTGCACAGCCGTCGCGCCTCGTCGAAACTGGGGTCGTCGAACATATCACGCGGTCCAATCAGACGACCCTCGGCGACCTGGAACCCCAGCGCAATCACCCGCGGCGGTCCATCGAAGCGACCCGGATGGGCGTCACCGACGCGGCAGGGCATCAGTGGACCGTAGTGCGATCCGCGCATCCACCCTTCGACAATGTGCGGCATTGTGAATGGCTCCAGCACCTCGCCGACCGCCGGGAACTCACCCTGTGCCCGCACGATGCAGACCGGGTCGTCTTTCCCGACATAGCGCCCGGCAATCAGCGCCAGGCGTTGTGTTGACGAGACGGCGCCGATGGCGCCGGTGCTCTTCGCCGTGACGCTCTCCACCACATAGCGTCCTGGTGCGCCAATGAACACCAGCAGGTCGTACATTTCCTCGGGCGTGCTGAGGGTGATTGTTTCGCCCTTGCGCACATCGAGTACGCGGAAGCGGAACCCTTCGTGCATCGCCGGTGAAATCACCAGCCCTGCAGTGTTGAACGGATCGGCGAACATACGGAAGAGCGGCAGATTCCAGGCGCCGGCGCTGGTTTTGTCGGCAAAGAACACGATGATCGGCTCGGATGGACGCTCGACGATGGTCATCTCAGCGATGCCCGGACCCATACCGCGCACATTGCCGGAAAATGCATCTTTCAGCAGGTCCTGCCCCGCGCCGTACAGTTTCAGTTCCTTCGCCACGCGCGTGCAGATATCGAACACATCCCAGGCGAGACGGTGGATCTCGCGGCTATCGACACCCATGCGATGGGTCATGAGCAACTCCAGATCGTCACCACACGCCGTCACGTGGAAGTCAATCAGCAGACCGTGACGACGCGCGATTTCCAGTTGTCGCCCTGCTTCGTCTTTCAACGCCGGGTGAATGGCCGAGTGCCCGACGAATCCACCAACATCAGCCTTGATGCAGCTGATCGTCAATTCCGCTGCCATCGCTGACCCTCCTTCCTTCCGGTGCGATCGCACCATTCTGTGGGTGGTCTGGCGCGTGGGGCGTTCGTGTGGGAGGCGTGGGAAGAAAAAGGACACGCGCCACAACTGCCCACTGCCATGAACGACGCAGGGTTTCGGCGCGTGTTGGAGCAAAACGTGCGCGACCCCGTCGTCGCCAGCACACACAGCGAACGATGACCGTTCAGAATCTAGCCTATCTGATTTGACGACGTTGCGGTGTGATGGTTGCACAACAGGGGGTGGCGGTTGCGTAACCTCAAGGCGAGAGGGGAGAGGGGAGAGGGGAGAGGCGGGAGGCGGGAGGCGGGAGGCGAGAGGCGGGAGGCGGGAGGGGAGAGGGGAGAGGCGGGAGGCGGGAGGCGGGAGGCGAGAGGGGAGAGGCGGGAGGGGAGAGGCGAGAGGGGAGAGGCGAGAGGGTTGCGGGTTACACGGGTAGCGGTGGTGCATCGCACCGCCGTCTGCCGCGTTCCCCGCTGCCGCCCAGGGGGTGTTCAGATGACCGTCACCCGGACGAGCCGTCCGCCCATCGTGGTTCTCGCTGCCGCCCAGGGGGTGTTCAGATGACCGTCACCCGGACGAGCCGTCCGCCCATCGTGGTCCCCGCTGCCGCCCAGGGGGTGTTCAGATGACCGTCACCCGGACGAGCCGTCCGCCCATCGTGGTTCTCGCTGCCGCCCAGGGGTGTCTGTCTGCCAGTGCGTCGCCTGGCGGGGGTGACGGTCATCGGCGGGGGGTGCGCCTTACCGCGATCAGCGCCGCAATCGATAACGCCAGCAGCGGAATGTGCAGCACACCCATCCACCACGTGGCAGGATCGAAGAATGATGTCATATTTATCAGACCGTAGGGCAGCGCGTTGAACGCAGTGATCCGATACGCAAGCGGCGGCGCATCTGGCAAGGCAACGATGAGCAACCACAGGAACACCGGCGTTGTCAGGCAGTACGACAGACCATAGGCTGGCGAGGTGAGCAGCAGCATCGGATTGAAGTCGGGGTAGACGACGCCATCAATTAACGCCGCTGGCGACCAAAACGCCAGCAGCGCCAGCGGCGCCAGCACGTAGTGGCGCCAGTTGAGATGCTCGAACGAAACGCTGAGACGGTTCCGTAACGCCACGATCAGCCAGATGACTCCCAGCAACGCACAGGCGACCACATTACTTGTTTGCACAACGTATCCATAGGTTTCTGTCACGCCCTGTCCCTGCACCCAACCGATGATCAGATAGTTCAACCCCATATACGCCGCCAGCACGCGCCCGGCGTGTGCCGGACGCCAGGCGATCAACGCAATCAGGGCAATTGTCGCAAGATGGAACAGCGGCGCAAGCGTGGTGTACGGCTCAGGATTGCTGGTGGCAATCAGCAGTTCGTGGATGACGTTCGAGGTCTCCTGTGGTGCGTATGGTTGTTCGGCATACGGCGGCAGAAAGAAGATGATCAGCAGCAGGACATAGACCAGCGGATACACCCACCGATGGGTCTGCGGTTTTGCGGCAGTGCGACTGGCGAGCATAGACCTCCCCTAACAGGAGGATCAACTTAAACCTGGACAATCACGCTTGCACCTCTGGAGCGGTTCGCGCTGGCTGAGCCTGTCGAAGCCAGCGCCGATCACAAGATTGTCCAATATCGAGTTGATCTTCCTATAAGCCTGTATCATTGCCGGGTGTCAGGCGTCATTGTGAGCAAAGCGAAATGATCCCTCTGCATGATAACGCATGATGTCCGTTATTGGCAAGGCACAGCGGGGTTGGATTGGGGGTGGAATGGATTCAAACAGACGTATGTCAATATTCACACAGTACGTTGGCATAAGGGTCAATCTTGCCGGTGATCGGCAATCCCGCCTGATGCGTGCGCCAGTTATCGGTTGACGGCGAGACCGCCGGTATCTGGTTTTGAAACGGACGAATCAGCCAGTCGGACTACTCAGCGGATGCATCGGCATGATGGGTGACTTCTCCGGCGCCATGCGCTTCCAGCAACGCCTTCGCCCGCGCAACATCATCGGCGCTGCCATGCACCACCACCACGTACTGCCCGCTCTTAATCGCCTCTTCGTATTTCAGGATGTGCTGCTTCGAGATGCCCCATCCAACCAGCGCCCCCAGCAGCCCGCCTCCGGCTGCGCCAGCCGCCGCTCCTTCGATGCCGCCCAGCAGCGCCGCCGAGAGCGGTCCGGCGACGATCAACGGACCAAAGCCAGGCGCCCACAGAAAAGCCGCGTCAACCAGCAGACCAAACAGACCGCCAGCCCATGCGCCGATCCCGGCGCTGCCTCCGCCGCTTCCATCGTGGGGTAAACGCCGACTACGCTGCGCACTTCCGTGGTCATGGTTCGCCTCCTCCGGCGCGATTGCGCCATATCATAGAGTGAAGCTCTCGCCAGCAAGGCGGTGATCAGCCAGGAACAGGCCATCAATATTGCGTTGACCGCCAATCCCGGCACGACGCTGGCGAAAGCGTCGCTCGGCAACGAGAACGGCGTCGTGGTCTACAGCGTCGAGCTGAGCAATGGCGCCGATGTGAAGGTGGACGCCGTCACCAGTCAGATCATCGGCGTCGATCAGGCGGGAGAGCGCGAGGATATGAACGAGGTTGATTACCGCGAAGGCGAACACGATGAAGGTGAGGGCGAGCATGCCGAACTGCCCGCCACACCCGCCCAACCGTAGTCCGGTCGTCACACATCTGCCATAGGCGGCAGCGAGGTCAGGCATGCCATTGCCTGACCTCGCTGCTGTCTGTTCTGTTACGTATCGGCTTGCTCTGAGTTTTCGCAGGACTGGGGAGTCGTTTCCGGTTGTTCAACAGGAATGCCAGCGCGGGCGAGCAATTTATGGAGCAGCATATTTTGGTGCTCGAGATGCTGAAGGATGGCATCGATCTCGCGTTCGGCGCGCACATTGATTTCGTAATCGCTCTGCGCCCGCAACTCTGCGTGGAGTCCCTGGAGATTCTGCCCAACCATCAGCAACGGCATCAGCAGAATCTGGATCATGTTCGAGATAAACAACCAGAACACAAACGCCATAGGAGGATCGAACTGGAGCTCCTTGGGCGCGAGAAGATTCCATCCAAGCCAGAGCGCCGTCCAGATGAAGATGATCAGGAAAAACCCCATGGTTCCCACCCGTTCGGTGATCGCAAGCGCTAACCGGTCGAGACGACCGAGTCGCCTGGCATGTTCGCTGTTGACATCGCGCACGGTTGGACGCTGCTGGCGCAGTTTGTGCAGCGATTCAGGCAACTGGGGTTGAGTGCTGTCCATCGCATCTACTCCATGGAAGAGCGCTGAGAACCATGAGTGATTTCTGCCGGCAGGCGCACAGTGACCGTCGTTCCCTGTCCTGGCTTGCTGGCAATCGTGATTGTTCCACCGTGCGCCTGCACGACCTCCCGGGCAATGGCGAGTCCAAGCCCTGCTCCGCCTGCGCTGCGGGACGCATCGACGCGGTAGAAGCGCTCGAAGATGCGAGGCAGATGCTCTGGCGCAATCCCGATGCCGGTATCCTCCACACCACGAAGCCGGGATGAAACCGACTAGCCTCCCAGCGAGACGCCGATCAACCGCCCAATACCAAAGGTGACGCTGGCGGCGAGCAGTCCGCCCAATACCTGACGCATGCCTGAATACCAGACGCTGCGACCAGTGAGCAGCGTAATGGCGGCGCGGGCATGACTGCGCTCCTGAGCAGGGAGCAACGCGGCGCGCGCCTCCGGCTGATCGTCATAGTCACGGCTATCTCGACGCTCCAGATCGCCAATTGTGGGCAGAACAAAGGCTGTGCCAAAGCGACGCGCCAGCCAGATCAACACTCTGGTGCGCCAGCGAGTGCGCCGTGGCGGCGTCGGCGCGCCAACCGCTTGCAATTGCGTCTCCCAGAACCGGGCATGCTCGGACTCTACAGCCGCCAGCTTGCGGTAGATCTCTGCCAGATTTGGCTGTCGTTCGATTTCAGAGAGCGCCTGATAGAGCGCAGCGCTCTCAATCTCATCCTGCCAGTTTGCTCGATAGCGCGAAACAGCATCAGTCATAACAGTTCCTTGTATCGCACGAGAAAGAGAGCCTGTGGTTCGCTGCCGCATGATGTATACTGTCGCCTGTCAATGTACCACAGAACGCTGTCAAACAATGTAAATGTGTGGCATCTTCGCCGCAACACCGACATACAATCTCGCCGCGTGAGGTAGGCAGTGAATCGTTTATCATCGTTGACACAATCGTCTGCTCTTACCAGGGCTACTGCCATCAAAGTTGTCATTCTGCTCGGCGTAGTCAGTCTGTTGGCAGACACGACGTATGAAGGAGCGCGCAGCATCGCGGGACCCTATCTGGCGTTCCTGGGTGCAAGCGGAACGATTGTCGGGATTGTCGCAGGCTTCGGAGAACTGATCGGATACGGGCTGCGCCTTGTATCAGGATACCTGAGCGATCGTACGCGTCGCTATTGGGCTGTGACATTAGTCGGGTATGCCATCAATCTGCTCGCTGTGCCCCTATTAGCACTTGCGGGCAGATGGGAAATCGCCGCCGCCCTATTGATCGCAGAGCGGGCGGGAAAGGCGCTTCGCACTCCAGCGCGTGATGCGATGCTCTCGTATGCGACGAAGGAAATGGGGCGCGGCTGGGGATTCGGCTTGCACGAAGCAATGGATCAAATTGGCGCCATCGCTGGACCTGTGCTCGTGACAGTGGTGATCGCAGCGCAAAACAAGTACTCTATCGCGTTCGCCATCCTTGCAATTCCAGCAATCCTGGCCCTCTCTGTATTGCTGGCCGCGCGCTGGCTCTACCCGCGCCCGCAAGACCTGGAACCCATCACAGCCGAGATCAGGACGAAAGGATTCCCGCGGGCATACTGGATCTATTTCGCGGCTGTCGCCCTTGTCGCAGCGGGTTACGTGGACTTTCCCTTGATCGCGTATCACTTCGAGAAAGTATCGTCTGTGCCTCAATCATTGATCCCGCTCCTGTATGCAGTCGCCATGGGCATGGATGCGCTGGCGGCATTAGTGTTCGGTCGATGGTTTGATCGCTTCGGCATTCCGATCTTAATGCTCGCGTCGCTGCTCTCGGCATTCTTTGCGCCTCTTGTGTTCCTGGGCGGGTTCACTTGGGCTGTCCTGGGTATGATCATATGGGGTGTCGGCATGGGCGCACAAGAGTCGATCCTGCGTGCAGCGATCGCGGAGATAGTTTCGAGCGAGCGACGGGGTTCAGCGTATGGGATTTTCAACACAGGCTTTGGAGTTTTCTGGTTCTTAGGCAGTGCATTGATGGGGATTTTATACGATCTGTCGCTGCCCGCGCTCATCACCTTTTCGGTGGTGATGCAACTTGCATCAGCGCCGTTGTTCTTTATCGTCGGTAAGCGTCTTATGCGCGAACGGTAAGCGCAACATTCAAGGTTAATAAACTGCCACTCTATCATCCCCCAAAACCAGGTATACTGAACATAAACGCCAGTTCGACGCTGAACAGGGCTGTCGTGAAAGGAGGCGACAATGAAGCCGCCTGTCAGCCGCTCCTACCGCCACTCCGACGATCTCCAGTCGGTCATCGACCTGATCCTCACCTGCCGCGCCGAAGAGCGTATCGATCCATGGCCCCCAGTGCACGACATTCGCACACGCCTCGGCATCGATGATGCCGCACGATTGTGGATTGACGATGACAAGCGACCTGTGGCATTCGCCATGATCTGGGAAGGCAATGTGTTTCTCTACTTCGCTCTGCCACGCGCCAGTGACGAGACGCTCGAAATGCAGGCGATCACGTGGGCGACGGCGTGGGTGCGAGCCAGCGCAGAGCAGCACGGTGAGCGCGCTGTTCTGTGTGTTCCCGTGTGCGACGACGATCCCTATCGTGCAGCATTGTTGACGCGCGCCGGTTTACGTCGCGAGGAGTGGTGCATGATCCGCATGTGTCGCTGGCTCCATCTCCCGATTGCCGCCCCTGTCGTTCCATCCGGTTTTGTGTTGCGCCCCGCTGCGGGCGAGTCGGAAGCGCCCAGGCTCGTCGATCTTCATCACACTGCATTTGCGACTGCATCCGAAACGGTCGCCGAGCGTGTGGTCTGGATGCGCAGTCCCGCGTATGATCCGCGCCTCGACCTGGTGACTGTTGCGCCAAATGGGGAACTGGCGGCATTCTGCCGCTGTTCGGTATGCGTCGAGGAGAACACGCAACTTGGCTTCGCTAGCGCCTGGGTCGATCTGATCGGCGTGCATCCTGCGTATCGCCGCCGGGGTCTGGGGCGGGCGCTGCTGCTGCTGGCGCTGCAGAATATGCGCGATGTGGGACTCAATAAGGCATTGCTCAGCGTCGGCAGCTGGAACATTCCGGCGCAACACCTGTTCGAGTCGTGCGGGTTCGCCGTCGCCTGCCGTATCTCCTGGTACGTCTACGACGAAGAGCTGGAGATGGCGGTATAATGGCGCAAGGCGTCTATTCCGGTCACCGAGGGGTCTGGTATCATGGTGAGCCGCCGTTTCCACGCTATGCTCGGGGCAGGCGCTATGACGCAATCTCCTCGCTCATCAGCAGATTGCTTCGTCGCTTGCGCTCCTCGCAATGACGTCAGCATAGAGTTATATATTGCTCCAGGAGGGTGGAATGATTTTGGGCGAAATTGTGACGGTTGATCGCCTGCCCCCCGCAGATATTACTCTGCCCGTCCACGGGCGCATTGTGCGCCCAGAGCATGCGCTGATCGAGCAATTGCATGATGTGAGCAGCGCGGTAGCAAGTGCGACCCTGTACAAAATGGGGGTGCAGCGCACGTTCATTTTCGGTCCGCAATCACGCACTCCTGGTCGCCGGGTGGTCGGTCCGGCGGTGACGCTCCAGTTTATGCCGCAGCGTGAGGACGTTCCTTCTGGGATGGGACCGGAACACGCCGAGAAGAGCAGCGCACTGTGGATGGTTTTCGAGACGATCGAGCCGGGTGATGTGCTGGTGGTGCAGGCGTTCGGCGACCCTTCCACCGGTTGTGTGGGGGAGATGTTGACGACGTGTTTCAAAGGGCGCGGTGGCGCAGGCATGGTCGTTGACGGGTGCGTGCGCGACTGGCCGCGCATTCGGGAACTGGACGTGCCGCTCTGGTCGGTTGGATTCACGCCGAACTACGCAACGCAGGCGGGGCTGATGCCGTGGGGATACAATGTGCCGGTGGCATGCGGCGGCGTGCTGGTCTTGCCAGGCGACATCATCATTGCCGATGACGACGGCGCCGTGGTCGTCCCGCAGCAACTGGCGAGCGAAGTGGTGCGCGTGGCGCGTCACCACGCCGAATGGGAAGAGTTCAGCCGCATGAAACTGGCACAGGGCGGATCACCGCAGGTCTACTACCCGCTGAGCGAAGAAGGTCGCCGCGAGTACGAAGAATGGCGCAGACAGCAGGGTGAAGGTGTGAAGGTTGAAGATGTCCCCCGACCCTTGAGGTCTGCGCCATGATCTCGTGATCAGGCAGGGTCCTTGTTGACGGAATGATTCTTGCCTCCGGTTTGCACGTAGTATGACCTCAAGGGTCTTGGGGGAATTTTCGGGCAGGGTCCTTGTGGGCGGAATGGTCCTGTCTCCGGTTTGCACGTAGTATGACCTCAAGGGTCTTGGGGGAATTCCTGTAACCCTGACCCCTGAATCCTAACCCCTAACCCCTCACCAAACCGCATCTCATTGAACGCTGCTCCTCCAATACGCCCCTGTTCATCGAGGCGTGCCGATTTGCCGCTGACCTTCCATTCGCTGCTGAAGTTGCCAAGCCCGCCGATAACCGTCGGCATTCCGTGTGCATCGAAAGTTGCATAGACCATGAAGCGGGCATGCGCATCGATGGGGTGCAATGCGTGCGTCGCCCACGGCAGGCACACATCGACGGGATACGTCACGTCTACGTAACGCTGAACAATCCACGGTTCACCCTGCGCCAGCCGTTCCTTCACGAAAGCGAGCGTTTTCTGCGCCGTACTGCGTGAGCCGTTGAGCCGCAGCACGCCGCGCCCCTGGCTGTAATACGCGCCGCTGCCGCTCCCGCATTTCAGCACTAGCAGTCGCCGGGCTGCCGTCGAGAGACCCGCAAGATCGTCGATGGTTCGGACAGCGCGCAGTTGCTGTCCAATGGCTTCCGGGGCGCCAGTTGCCAGTGTGCTGAGATCAACCTTCCCATTGTGCAGTAATGCTACTGCGCCGAACAGCGCGCGCAGCCGGTCGTCGAAGAGATGGGCATAGTCTGGCGTGAAGGGCAGCGCCATGCCCCATTTCTGCCGGTAGACATAGTTGAGCGGCGTCTCGATCCAGAGCCTGCCGTCAACCGCAGCCTGCGCCAGACGCACGATCATGGCTGGCGCAATCACTGGCAGGAGTTCCTGCGCATACAGGAAATCGATGGGCAACAACCTGCCTTTGTCGGCGACCACGAATCTGCTGCTGCGCTCGATGATCCGCCGCGCGCCCTCGTGCCGGTCAAAAACAATGTAGCGCATGCCCCGATGGTCGCAGGCGCGTCGCAGGTAGTGCTCGCCGCGATACCAGACGGACCGGACTGGGTTGACCGCAACCGGATCGTTGCTGCTGCATCCCCGGATCATTTCACGGAATGAACGTGCCAGATTGCCAGGATGCCCGGCAGTGGCAGGGACAATCGCCGCGTGAACATCGTGGATGCCTGCAAAGAGTCCCAGCCCGCCCGATTTCCACTGCACCTCGGCAACCACGCGCTGCGGACCGATCGCCACATAATCAACCCGGCAGAAACGCGGCGTGAGTCCGGCGGCAAGCGTGATGCGCTGCGCCTTGATTTCTTCGGGGTGGAGTCCGTACTCGCACAACCCGGCAATCCAGCGCGGCGCCTCGCCCGCCAGCGACGCGCGGTACAGGTTGTTCCAGGCGCGGTAGAAGCGCCAGAGCAGCGCAAGGTCATCGGTGAGCGCCGTAGTCGCAGCGTGATCGACCACGCACGATGATGGGGTGATCAACGACGCATAGGTATCGCCTGAACCATAGACCAGACCGCTGGCGGTCAGGGCGTCGGCAAGATCGTCTGCCACCCGATCAGGGTGGCGCACAATGGTTATCGAACTCATCATCTACAGATTGAACGCGCGCAGCCAGAGTTCCAGCGTGAGCAGCAGCCAGATAAACTGCCCATGGCGTCTCCAGACGAGACCGCGGTACTGCATCCAATCGCGTACCGCCTGCTTGCGAAACAGACCGTGCGCCCGCGCCTGCGGTCCCAGCAGGAGATCGTTCGTCAGATCGCGCAGCGGACCATGCAGCCAGTACTGCACCGGCATCAGCATGCCGCTCTTTGGACGGTGCAGAATAGTTGGCGGCAGCAGGTCGCGCACCGCCTGTTTCAGAACCCATTTTTCCTGCAAACCGCGCAATTTGAGCGCAGGGGGCGTAGCAAATGCGGCATCAACCAGCGGGAAGGCGAAGAGCGGCGAACGCCCTTCGACGCCGCTTGCAGTCGTCATCCGTTCGACCTTCGGCAGAATGTGGTGTGCGCCTTTGGTGCGCAGGTTGGTGTACAACAGACGGTTCAGATATGAGGTCATTCGCGGCGACTCCAGGTACGGCTGGACGTGGCGCTCCAGCGGCGGCGCATCGCGCAAAGCGTCGAGCACATCGGCGGTGAGCAGGTTGTCGAGCCGGTCGTAGCACTTCTGGTACGATCGCAAATAGGCGCTTGCGCGCGCCATCGGATCTGGATTGTCGCGGTGGAACTCGAATACGAGCATTGGCTGGTTCTTGGGACCGCCAAAGACCGGGTCGCCGCCTTCGCCGTTCAAAATGACCGACAGACCATCACGCGCCGCAGCGCGCGCCAGCAGCATATTCGGCGTCGTCAGCGGGTCGCCGACGGGACAATCCAGCAGCGCCACGGTCTCTGCCAGATGATCGGCAATGGTTTTCCCGTCGAACGTCAGCACGGTATGCTCTGTGCCACAGTGCGCAGCGACCAGTCCGGAATACGCCAGTTCGTTGGGAAACTCGCTGCCAAAGTTGATCGCATACGTGCGCACCGGATGGTTATGCAGTCGTGCCGCCAGCGCCGTGACCAGGCTGCTGTCGATGCCGCCGGACAGGAAGACACCGACCGGTTGCCCGGCGGGCAGTCGTGCGGCAATGGCCTGTTCGAGCAAATTGCGCAGCCGGGAAGCATACGCTTCTGCTGGAAGCGTTTCGTCCCACTCATCCTCGTGCGGTTCCCAGAACACTTCTTCGTGGCAGGCGCCGTTAGCGCACAAACGGAGACAGCGCCCTGGAAGCATTTCGGAGACGCCATCGATCAATGTTTCACTTCCTGGCAGGTAGGCGAAGGTCAGGAAGGCGCGCACCGCGTTCAGATTAAGACGCGCATTCAAACGGGACCAGGCGCGCAACGCGCGCAGCGACGATGATGCCGCCCAATGGTTGCCAGAGCGCGCATAAAAGAGCGTGCGCGTCCCAACGTGATCGCGCACCAGCACCAGGTCCTCTCCGTCGAGGATGGCGAGCGCGAACATACCATCGGCAGCGGCGAAGCCGCGCGCGCCACGCCGGGCATACAGGTGGAGGAGGAGCGTGCCGTCGGCGCAATCGTCCGGCAGGGTGACGCCATCGCGCCTCAGTGTATCGAGGAGTTCCCTTCGATTGAACAGCGACACGGCGCCAATCGCAACCAGATGATCGGCGGAGAAGACATTCGTATGGCAGCCATCAGGGAGCGCGCCAAGCGCCCCGTGACGACTCGACGCCACAGGCGTTGCGCCCATCGCTCTGAGATCGTGTTCCGCTCCGCTGACGGTCAGCGCCGCACACAACCAGCCGCTCATCCGAAGTCTCCCACATCGCCAGCATCACCGCCGTCGAACGGCGAACCCTCATCGCCAAAATCGCCGCTGTCGGACTCTGCCCCTTCTTCGACCGGTTCGGGTTGGTCCCAATCGCTGTCGCTGCCGCCGCCGCTGTCTCCACTCGCGCTGCTCCCCGACCAGCCGCCGTCGCCGGTCTGCTGCTGTTGTTGCAGCGCCTTCTGGCGCAGCATCTCTTCCTCTTCAGGGCTCAGGAACTCAGGGGGCAACACCAGCGCACCGAGCAGGAACCCGGCGCCCATGCCCATCAAAATCGTACCGACCCGTCCGCCAAAGGAGGTTTGATTGACGGTCAACACCTGCCCGCGATGCCAGAGGGTGCGGCCATACCCCTGCTCACGCGCATAAATGACTTGCCCTTGATTGAACGTGCGCTTGAGAATCCCGTCGCCGAGCAGTTCATCAATCCCGGCAAACCCCTGGTTGTCGCGCCACTCGACCCGACCATCCGGCAGGCGACGACGCCACTCCTGTCGTCCATCGTTGAACACGCGGCGAACGCTGCCATCGGCGAGCAGTTCGTCCTGATAGGTGATCACGTTTGGTTGCTGTTGCACAGACGCTTCTCCTCCTCACTCGGGCCAGCTCATATAACCGGTTGTACGCCATCGGCGCAGACTGGAGAACCAGGACTCGCGGCGTGGCGCCGGTCGCACGACGCGATGGAGCGTGCGCAGCAGCGTCACCGGGCGCAGCGCCGCAACTTCGGCGCGATAACCGGCGCGCAGCCAGGCGCGCTCGATCAGGTTCGGCAATGCGGGAAGATGTTCCGAAGGTTCAGAGCGGCGGGTGGCAAACAGGTGGCGACGCAGTGCGTGCATTGGCGTCAACCCTAACGCCCTCACCCGGAAGCCGTGCGGCAGATCAAGCAGCGTTGCGGCATCGGCGACAAATTGCAGTCCTTCGGGGCTTGCATCGTGCAGGAGCAGGATACGTGGTGCGGGCGCACGGATCAACATTGCAATCAGCGCGTCCGGCAGCGGCGACGCTTCTTCCAGCGCCAGGATTGCGCAGGACATCTCCATATGCAGAAAGTTAGCGCGCAGCATCCGCGCAATCGATGTGTCCTGACAGATAAGCGCATATGCCAACCCGTAGTCGTAGAGGTCTGGCTCGCGATCAGCGAGCGCCAGATAGGGCGGTCTGTTATCGGGAAGCAAACCCGGCGGATCGCCGTGATTCGCGCGATATGCGGCGAGCGCGTCGTCGAACGTGGCTTCTGTCAGCGGCGGCGTGAGTGTGAAGGGCAGACGCCGCGCCAGCGATGGAACGCTCATCACCAGTGATGCGCTCATTGCCCCGATCCAGAGCGGATGCAGACGCCGCAACGCAAGGGTCAGCGATGAGCCGATAGCAGCGGTTGCCTGGCTGGCAGCGGCGAATACCCGCGATTGCGGCAACAGGGTGCGGCAGACTTCGTAGTAGAGCTGGCGGCGGGTATAGCGCACCCCGCCCATCCCCGCGTGCGCAATACTGTGCCTGATAGCGGTATCGAGATCGACATGGCGCATTCGTGAGCCAAAAAACATCATGCCGCTCCTTATCGCTGGGGCCAGGTCATGAAGCCGACGGCGCGCGCCTCCGCCTGCGCTTGCGCCTCCGGGTCCACAGGCGCAGACGCGCGTTGTGCAGCGGCAACCGGCGCGGGCGCCAGCCGCTCCATTGCTCTGGTCACAACATTGACCAACCGGGCTGGCGGGATGAAGAGCGCCGAGGTCACAAAACCCTGGCGCAGCCACTCTAGTTCTTCCTTGTCCAGGCTCAGTCCGCCTGGCGTCTGCGCCCGACGTTCGAGCAGATCGATCAGTTCCTGTGGCGTCTGTTCACGTTTCCACGGCAAACGCCGCTGCTTCACGTGGCGCGGGCGCAACCCCAGATCGATGATACGATGGTTCGGCGCCAGCCCCCATTTGCCTGGCAACAGCGCCGGCAGCAAACATCCGACCACGCTGGCGTCATGGATCAGGAACAGCGGCAGGCGCGGATTCTGGCGCAGAAGTGCAATAATGTGTTCATCGGCTTCCCGGTACGGTCCATCGGTGGAGAGCAGCGCCAGACCAAGGCGCTCTGGCAGACCATTTGCCCGCAAGCAGTCGAGCACTGCGGCGACCGGCGATGCCAACACGGCGCGCACCCGTGAGGGATGCAATGGAACCTGGCGCAGCGCTGCGATCTCCTGATCGGTCACCCGCCCGGGCAGCGGTCCGTGAACACTTACCCAGGGTGTGACGTATGTCATCTCAAAAGACTCCAGCGCCGGCAACAGGCGTCGGTACTGGTTCGATGATTGAGCTGCCCCATAATAGATGCCTGCCGGTATCAACCCGATAAAAGCGCCAGCAACGAGTGCAATAACCGCCGAAGATAACGAGCGCGCCTCCAGAATACCAAAGAGCATACACGAGAAAACAATCAGAAAGACGAAGCCAAAAATGACCGCAGCGACCAATGCCGACGGTTCCGACCACGAGAACCCTTTCTTGAGCACAGGTTCCAGTTCACGCCGGATGGCGAAGTGCGCCAGTTGCGCCGGCGTGTAGCGATACGTCCCCTGATGGCTCAGACGGTCAGCGAGACCGCGCAGTCGCAGGTCGCTCATCTTCAACGTGTTTTCGCGCGGCTCCAGAGCAAATTGCTTCTGGCACTGCGGGCACTTCTTGTCGCGGCGCTCACGGTATTTCAGTTCGGCAAGGCAATGCGGGCATTTCATTCAGGCGCTTCCCTCCAGTATGCCTGCGAGCCGGCGCAGCAGGAGCGCCAGACGTTCGCGCAGTGACACTTTGACATGGATACGATCAACCGCCATTTCTGTTTCCAGCTTCCGCAGTGCCGTTACCAGCCGCGCTGCCGCTTCATCACCGCCACGCACGCGTTCTTCCGCCATCTCTGCCGTAATCGCGTAATCGTCGTGGTCGATGCCCATGCCGGTATTAGCGATGACCAGCGGGAGCGGATTGTCGGCGCGGTTGTTGAACGAATGCGGCATCAGCGCCGGAATGTGGAGCAGTGAGCCGGGGATCAGTCGTACATGAGCGACTGCTTCGCGTTCGTGGTCGTACAACCCGCACGACGCATACCCCATGCTCAGTACGAAATGCTCTGCGCCGTGGGCGTGCGGCGTGAAGGCGCTGTGTGGGCGAACAAACCCGAGTTTATAGGTGGCGTTTGCCGGGTTCTCGTCTGAGGTGGCAGCCGAACCGATCAGGTAGCGGGTGTACTGCCCGTTATCGATGAAGCGCAGCATGTCGGCGCAATCTTCAGCGCGTCGGGTCGGATCCAGGCGCCGGATGCAATCTCTGCTGACAGCATAGACAATCCCATCCGGGCTGAAGACATAGAGGGTTGCGCCATACGGAAGGGTCGTCTTGAAGCGCTCGAGATGTCTGGCGAAAGGCATAGACGACGATGCTACATAGTGTCAACGGTAATAATGCTACCATGTCGTACTGTCTTTGTCATCAAGGGATTGTTAAGAACCTGCACGGAGATCTTGTCGGGTGGGCGAAGGCGTTGCCCTTGCCCACCCGACCACATCTCACGCCTTCGTCTGCCCGGCCGCACCTCACGAGACTCACATCTCCCGTCTCCTGCGCGCGGCATCCCGCACTTCCTGCTAGATTCAGGATTTCCGGTTGCCTTGGGGATAGGCGAAGGCATTGCCTTCGCCTGCCAGGCGATTTGCTAAATGTGATTCAGGGGTGAGAAGGTGGGAGAAGTTGAGCAGGATCATCAGAATATCTCCGTGTAAAGTGTGACTCTTACCGGGTGGGCGAAGGCAATGCCTTCGCCCACCCCGGCAATGCCTTCGCCCACCCCGGCAGTGCCTTCGGCTACCCGATAGTTGGTCGCGCTGGACCAGGGATACGCCTCCGGCGAGGATGCCAACCCTGTCCGAATGGGGTTGGCATGGATATAGGCGACTTTTTCCTGCAGCTTGCGGGGCGTATACACATTGAAATCATACCCGGCTCCCTGCTGCCAGATCTTGTAGCGCCAGTTGCGGTAGTGGGGCTGATCTCTGGGCTCTCGGATCGGCTGCAAAGCAGGCTCCTTTGGGTAGGCGACGGCACTGCCGTCGCCTACCCTTCTTTCCTCTATGCTTTGCAAGTACTGCACAATGCGGCGAGCTGAGAGGCCCTTCACGGCCCAGGCCACTTTGGAGATGGTGAGGTCGGGCGAGCTATCGGCATCCCACCAGAGAAGCAGGTGGATATGATCCGGCATGACCACAAAGGCGAGGACATGGAAACCGTACCCGGTGCGAGCAGCTTCCAATTCCTCGCAGAAAATGCCTGCACAGGCCGGATTCTTGAAGAAAGGGATGTTCTGGTCTGTTTTAGCCGTCAGGAAATGCGCGCCAATCTCATATTTGGGAAGATGGGTCCTGGGAACCATAACAGAAAACCCCTCTTGATTTTCTCGGGTGGGCGAAGGCAGTGCCTTCGCCCACCTATTTCACTTTTTCAACCGCACTCGAAAACTCATCCCTGCATCAATTCGCGATGCA
>NZ_JBYNRX010000100.1:0-19295 GCF_057785375.1 Roseiflexus sp. | reverse complement strand
TGATGTGATGCCAAACGTCTTCCATATCCACCTGCAATGCGCATGCGAGTCGTGGCAACGACCGGGGTGTCGGCTGCCACTTTCTCTCACAGAGCGATCAACCACAACCTGGACCATCAAGGACGTGGAGCGGCGGACGTTGGCTTCGACAGGCTCAGCCAACGTCCGCCGCTCGACGGCTACCACGCACAAGTGTTGTGCACCTTCTGGTTGATCGCTCTATGAGAGAAAGTGGCAGCCGACACCCCGGTCGTTGCCACGACTCGCATGCGCATTGCAGGTGGATATGGCAGACGTTTGGCATCACATCACATCGTGCCGCTTAATCAGGAGGTAGAACCACCAGCGATCCACAACGACCGCAAAGAGAAAGATTGCGGTCACAATAGTGACCATTCGACCATATCGCCATCGATCCCAGATCGCGTTCAGCGTCAGCGCGGCGCTGATGCAGATCAGAGGCATGACAAATAAAATATGTTTGAGCACCATATCGGCAACATAAGCGCTTACAAGCGTATACAAAACAAAGATAGCCAGCCATGCACCCCAAAAGAATCCATACTGGCGTCCCGATCGCTCGAAATAGAGACCTCCCAGCCCTACAATTGTCAGCGCCAACAAAAGATAGGTCGTATGATTGCGTAGAAAGATAGTATTCGCCAGAAAATTGCTCAATGGACTTTCTCGCGCCTCTACATCGGGGCGCAATTCGGCGCCAGTCATATTAATGATATTGTTCACGATCGACGGTAGGGTCGAATTCACAAAAACTGCTGCGAATTGCACGTGATATATGGCAAAAGCAAAACCTTCAGCCAGAATCATCCCAATCAACAAAGATAGAACGAATTCCCGGTTTGTTTTTGTTCCTTGCAACATCTTGAAAAGCATCAGAATACCCAGCATTGTGAAGGTCATAACCCCAATGATCGTGTACGACAGTATCGACAGCGCCAACAAGCCCACCCATAATCCAAACCGTTTCCATTCGCGCAGCATGGGCATCTGTTGATAGTTGAGCGCCAGAAAAGTCAACACCGCCAGAGAAGCCCACAAGCCAAACTGCGTCGGATAGTTTCCCCAGGACATCAAGAAGTAGGGCATAGGCAACAAATGATACAGCGCTGATGCAATCAGCGCTGTTCGTTCACGATGAAGCGTTTTCAAGGTGATCAGGAAGATCATCAATCCTTTACTCACATCGAGCAGCGCATTCAGTCCATTCATTGCATCGCCAATCGGGATGCCCGCCATATGGATCGGCGCGATGATCAGATACCAGAGCGGCGAATATGGCAGGTAGCCCGCCTCAAGCCCAACCGTTCCCCCCAAGAATGAAGTGAAACCCGGACGATACAGTTCGAGGAAGCGCCCGTCCAGCACCATCCGCACTCGCTGCATATGCGGCCACTCATCGATAAAGATTGCGTGCGGATAGAGAGCGCCGCCAACCTTGAAGAGCAACGCTGCTCCGAATATGCCCCATAACCACTTCCATCCCACTGCGCTGACGGTCAAGTTATAACGCCGCATAATAGTGCGCATCAGCTGCTGCAGGGGCCAGAAAACCAGGTGCAACAACACCAGTACCGCGATCCAGCGCCCCAAGGCGACGGTAATAAAGAGCCGCGCCTGAAATAACCCCACAAGCGCGGCGAACAGGACGACGCCTGTCAGGAGAAATACTATCGCCGGCTTCAAACCCACACGACGCCAGAAGAACCAGAAGAGCGAGATGATCGCCAGAATCTGAATTGTTGTTGTCAGTGGCGGCAGTACACCCTGCCCCTGTACTTCCACTCGATCCAGCGCCACCCCCAGCAGTCGCGGATCGGCGGAAGATGGCGTGTACAGATTGCTCTCGAATGCAATGACGAGATCACCCGAGGTCGCAGGAAAGAACAGATCGTATGTCGCCAGTCGCCGACGCACCGGGATAGTTACAGCGTGGCGCTCTGAGCGGAGAGTCAGGACGGCATCTTCGTGAGGCAACGGTCGCCAGCCGCCGATCCGCAACCGAACCAGGTATGGTCCTGCAGCCGGTCCCGGCAGCACAATCGCAGAGCCTTGCGTGGTGTAGGCAAAATCAAGCCGCTCATTTCGCTCGTTAGCGTAAAAACGGTGCAGATATGGGCGAGAATATGTGTTGCCGATGTTGAGCGCCACAACCGGGTTGAGCCAGTAGACGAACGTCAATCCGATCAGTGCAAGAGTGTAGAGTGCAACGAGCGGCGCAACCATCGGCGCCACTCGCTTCTGCGCAAGTATCTGTCGGTTCGATGTCTGTCCGGATTGAAGACGAGCCAGAGCTTTCATCATGTCGATATTCCGTTGCACATACTTTATATGCGGCGTCTGTTGGCGCCGCTCCACGTGGCTATGCTCAACGTTCAGCGTCGGTCATGCATGCCACAGTATACTCACCTTTTCTGCGCTTGAGACACACCATACAGGGTAGGCGACACATGCGCCTGACTGCCATAACGCCTCTGTGATCTGCTCATCGGCGTGACCTGTAAGCGCAGTCTTCCTTTGTCCTACACAAAGATGTGGTTCGTCAGCGTGCCAGAGATTGTACACTTCCTGATGAACAATGCAACGATAAAGCGCATACGAAGCTTTTTGCACTCATGTGCACATTATGAGGAAGGAAACAAATATGAGCAGAACGTCCAGCCGACGACGTTTTCTCAAGGCCGCGGGAATCGGTCTGGCAGCGACGACCGTCGCCTGCATCGGCGGCGGGTACGTCGCCACACGCGCGCCAGAGTCCGTTGTCGTTAATCTGACTTTTGCAGAGGAGAGCACCATGAGCAGGCGTATTCTTGTCACCTATGCCACCCGTGCCGGTTCTACCGCTGAAATTGCCGCCGCCATCGCCCAGACGCTCAATGACCGTGGTTTCGCTGTTGATGTGAGACCGATCAGCGCCCGACCGACGATCACCGGCTACGATGCCGTCATTGTCGGCAGCGCCATTCGCATGGGTCGCTGGCTGCCCGAGGCAGTCGATTTCGTCAAGGCAAACCAGGCAACATTGAACAGTGTGCCGGTCGCGCTCTTTACCGTCCACATGCTGAATACTGGCGACGATGAAACCAGCCGCGCCAATCGCGCGGCATATCTCGATGCCGTGCGCCCGCTGATCAACCCGGCAGCCGAGGCGTATTTCGCCGGCGCCATGAACTTTGCGCGACTGTCGTTCCTCGACCGGCTCATCGCCCGGATGGTCGGCGCCGTCGAAGAGGACCGCCGTGATTGGACGGCGATCAAGGCATGGGCGGAAGAGATGCTTGTGCCAGCATAACTCGCATCCGATAGGCAAATCGATATTCGCGCTCCATCAGGCGGTATCGATCGAGTGTATCAGGTCCACAACTCAACGTCCCAAGCCCACGATGCGCTGCATCGATATTGAGAAACACCTCAGCACGCGGCGTCAGATCAATCGTATGCCGGGCGCGGAACAGGTCGTCGTCACTGTGATGCAGCGCCGAGAACTCAAAGGTTGGGTATCCGGCGACGAACAACCCGCGCCCATCGGCATCGGTCAGGCGCAGGAAGCGCACGTCGGTTTTGTGCCCGTGCTCTTGCGGCATGATGTAGGGCACATACTGATCGGTAACCGTCGAGCGCCAGCGTCCCACGATTGCGCTGGCTTTGCGGTCGCTGTAATTGTCCCACGGCCCGCGCCCGTACCATTCGAGATGCTCAAGCCCTGGAGTCAGCGTCAGGCTCACCCCGACGCGCGGGATGTCGCTAATCGCATTGCCGATAATGACCGTGTTTTCCACCCGCAACTCACCGCTGGCATACAGCGTGTAGCGCTGGATATGGGTAAAGTCGTCCCACTGATCGCGTCCAGAGGCGCTATGCTCGATTTCGACGGCGGCTGCTTCGTCGCTGACGGCGATCAGTTCCGTTCTGCGCAGGCGATATTGCATCCGGTACAGACCCAGCGCCTGCCAGCGCGCCAGCGGTTTTTCCGGCTCGTTCCACACCTTTAGCCCGTCGTTGTCTGTCGCGGCGCGCCAGACGTTCAGCAGCGGTCCGCGAACGATCAGGTTCTCGTCACCGCCGAACGCTGTCAGCAATCCTGTTGCTATGTCGAAAGCGGCGCGCACCCCGCCCGCGCGCAGCACGACCTGATCGGCGGTTTGCTCGATGGCAACCGGTGTTGATGGCGCTTCCAGGTCAGGCGAACCGGCAATCGCCGGCAGCGGCAGTTGCTGCCAGGCGACCTCGTGCCCGGCTGGCGCCCAGAGTGTGTCATCGCGCTGGTAGAAACGCAGCGTCAGGTATCGCTCACCAGGAATGCTGCTCACTGCGCTGAGATCGAGATTCACCATCTGCGACTCGCCCGGCGCGGCGCGCACTGCCGGCAGTGCGCCCGATGCAACCGGTACGCCATCGGCGGTCACTTCCCATGTGCCAGAGAGCCAGTCGATGCCGGCAAAATCCTGGCGGTTGATGATCCGCAAGGTCTCGCCCGATGGATCGACCAGTTCGACCCGCACCGGTTGGATCAGATATTTGTACTCATACAACGCCGGGTGCGGCGTGCGGTCGGGCCACACCAGCCCATCGCAGACGAAGTTGGCGTCATTGGGGACATCGCCGAAATCGCCGCCATACGCCCAATAGGTGCGTCCATGATCATCGGCGACGCGGATGCCGTGATCGAGCCATTCCCAGATGAAGCCGCCCTGCAACGCCGGATAACGCTCGAATGCGTCCCAGTAATCCGCCAGACTGCCATTGCTGTTCCCCATCGCGTGCGAGTATTCGCACAGGATGAGGGGACGCGGATCATCAGTCTCCTGCTCCGCCCAGGCGACTATCTCATCAATCGGTGCATACATCGGGCAGATAACATCGGTGACAGCGCGCCCGCCCTGCCACGACTCCCCCATCCAGCGCGAAATGGCGCCCTCGTAGTGCAGCGGCCGCGACGGATCGAGACGGCGCGCCAGACCGGCGGCTGCGTCGTGGTTAGGACCATACCCGCTCTCATTCCCCAAAGACCAGAGAATGACCGAAGGATGGTTCTTGTCGCGCTCGATCATGTTGCGCATCCGCTCGACGAACGCGCGCGTGTAGCGCGCATCGCGGCAGAGATCGAAGTAGAAGGCGTGCGACTCGACATTCGCCTCGTCGATCACGTACAAACCGTAGCGGTCGCACAGATCGAGCCAGTACGGGTCGTTTGGATAGTGGGAGGTACGCACAGCATTGATGTTGAACTGCTTCATGCGCTGAATGTCGAGTTCCATCAGCTCCCGGCTGACCGCCTTGCCGGTAGTATCGGAGTGGTCGTGGCGGTTGACGCCTTTGATCGTGATCGCCCTGCCGTTGACCAGCAGTTGCCGGTTGCGGACGGCAATCGAGCGAAACCCGACACGGCATGTGTGGCATTTCGGTCCCGCCGGTCCGTAGACGGTAACGACGAGCGTGTACAGGTACGGCGTTTCCGCCGACCAGAGGTGCGGCGACTCGATCCGCCCTTCCAGGTGCAATTCCGGGCGCACGAACCGGCGCACCCCGAAACGCGGGTGGGTCTGCGTATAGGTTGCGCTCAACGGCTCGGCAAAGATTGGCGCGCCGCTTGCATCGTAGAGTTGCGCCTCGACGCGGGTATGCTCGCCGGCTTCGCCGATAGCGTCGAGCGTACAGCGCACCCGCAGCATTCCTTCGCCCAGATCATCGCTCACATCGCCCCGTGCCGACAGATCCGCCAGGTAGACCGTATCGGTTGCATAGAGGAAGACATCACGGTGAATGCCCGACTGCCACCAGTGGTCCTGATCCTCCACAAAACTGGCGTCGGACCAGCGCAACACGACGGCGATCAGTTCATTCGGCGCATCGAAGCGCACCATGCCGGTCACATCATACTCGGCAGGCGTGCGCGAGTCCTTGTGCAGTCCGACCGGCACGCCGTTGAGGTACACGTAGCACGCTCCCTCACACCCGGCGATATGCAGGACGATCCGGCGTCCGCGCCATCCCGGTGGAAGCGCAAACCGGCGGCGATAGACGCCGGTCGGATTATCGTCCGGCACAGACGGCGGCATATGCGGGAAGGGCATCTGCACATTCGTGTAGTGGGGCTTGCCGAACCCCTGCATCGTCCAGTTACCGGGAACCTGGATCGGTTGCCAGCCATCTTCCGCCATCGCAGCCGTAGTTGCCGCTTCGGGGCGCGGCAGCAGACGAAACTCCCACGCTCCGCTCAGGCTCTGATACCACGGCGAGGCTGAAGGGTCGATGGCAATATCGGCATCCGGCGGGAACGGAACGGTCAGCGCGTGTGCTGGCAGCGTATTGAGCGCCGTCAATTCAGGCATTTCCCAACTTTTCATACCGGCGATGAAGAGCATGGGGAGCGGCGGGTCAGAGTGCATGGGAGCAATACCTTTCAGTTGATAGCGGTCAACCCGAGCCAGACGTCTCCTGCACATTCCGCTACCTGCCTGCGAAGAGGCCATCAGGAGATTGCGTCGCGGAGACGATCACGAGCAAGGCATTGTGGTTCACAATGACGCCTGACAATCAAGCATTCAGGCAGACGCAGGGAAAGCATGAGCCGGCAACACGATTTCAAGGCGCAGAGTCTTCGTGCCTCTGCGCCTTTGTGCGAGACTATTTGAAAGGCGTTAGCATCAGAAGAGATTCCACAAATGCTGATTAGTCACCTCATGGTGGAACTGAATCTCGGCGCGCTTGATAATCGTGCCGAGCAGACGCGGGCAACGATCGGCGGACGCCTGCTTGGCAGCGGCAAAACGCGTCGCCACATCCTCACCCATGATCTCTTTGACCAGCGCACTGCACCTGAAATCCTCGAGCGCATCATAGATATTGTCGGGAAGAATGCCGATCGGTTGATATGGATCGACCACTTGACCCTCCGGACCCTCCAAGCCGGTGCGGAGCAACGCATAGATGGCGAGGTACGGATTGGCGTCCGGCGCAATTGATCGCACCTCGACACGCGCTGAACGCACATTGCCGATGGGGATGCGGATCATCGCGCCACGATCAATCGGCGAGGCTTTAATCTCATTTGGCGCTTCATAGTGTGGATCGAGGCGACGATACGCATTGACGCTCGAATTGAGAATCAGGCAGAGATCGCGGGCATGGTGGAGAATACGGTTGATGAAACTCCAGCCAAACGCTGAAATGCCGTCGCGTCCGGCGGAGTCGTAGAACAGGTTCGTATCACCGCGCGCGATTGACAGGTTGGTGTGCATCCCGCTGCCATTCACGCCAGTGACCGGCTTGGGCAGAAAACTCGCCGTCATCCCCAATTTATGCGCCACCTGGCGGCAGACCAGTTTGTAGAGCAGCACCTGATCGGCGGCAATCGGCGCTTCGGTGTAGGAGTAGTTCATCTCGAACTGCGCCGGCGCCACTTCGGGATGGTCTTTTTCGTTGGCAAATCCCATGGCACGCTGCGCCTCAGCCGCCGTGTCAATGAACAGACGGAGCGCATCACCCGGCAACGAGTGATAATACCCGCTGGTCGTAATGAACTCGAAGTGGTCTGTTTCGCGGTAACGCTGCTCGGCGTGCTGCCCCTGGAACAGAAATCCTTCGATCTCAGTCGCTACGTGACAGACCAGACCCTCACGGCGGAACAGATCGTCGGCGTAGCGCTTCAGCTTCGAGCGCATATCCGCATTATATGGCGTTCCATCCGGTTCCAGCACCTCGCCAAACACCAGCACCTTGCCCGGTCCGAAAACATCCGCCGGCAGCCAGTAGAACGCCGCCCAATCAATCGCCAGCCGGAGATCGGATTCGGCCTGGCGCGAGAAGCCGCGGATCGAGGAGCCGTCGAATGTCAGATTGTCGGCAGATTTGAGCAGGAACTTTTTATCGTAGTCCAGCATGTGCAGCCGGCCCTCGAGATCGGCAAAGCAAACAGTGACTGCCTTGATGCGCTTTTCATCGGCAAGATACCGGCTACGCTCCTCGCGCAGGATGTCAACTGGCGTTCGCGCCAGACGCAACGCCTTCATTTGCAGGTTCAGTTCTTCGAGTTCGTCGTAGGGGATTTCCAGAAAATCACGCAATGGACCGGTCATAGGGACATCCTTACTTTCAGAATAGACTGGCGAGCGAGTCGCGCGCCAACAACCATCATTGTACCCGATTGCTGATTGCTCATTGCAGGAAGGGCGGTGCGGCACAGCGCCGATCGTCTGCCCGAACATTGCGCGCTGCTGTCACTGCGAGACGCAACAGCGCCGAAACCCTTTTCCCGAGGGAAAGATTGCGCTGAGCGCATCGCTGTACGATGATGGTCTGCACGTGCGTTCTACGAACATACTCCGCAGTGCATCAGAGTTGATCGCGTTTTGCTTACATCCTGTTACATTCATCACTGATAAACCGGGTATAATCTGTGTCAAAATCGTATGCAACGTCCATCAGCGCCAGCATTGCAGCATCAACGCCTATGGCTACGCCCGCCCCTGCCATCAGACACATTCCAATAGAACGCACCATGTCCCTGCGTTCACGGCTTATCCTGGGATACGGCATCGTCGTTTCACTGACCCTGGTATTTGGTCTCTTTACCCTGTTTCATCTGCACGACATCCGTGACCGGCTGGAAGCGCTGAGCGCCAATGTCACCATCGACGCTCGCCACAGTATCGAAGCCATCACAGCCGTCGCCGATGCACAGCGAGCCATCGATCGCTACCTGCAACAACCGAACGAACGCAACTATCAGGATGCGGTGCGCCAGCTCGACATGCTCCAGCGAACCATTGATCGTCTGGAGCGCGACACGCGCAATTCGGCAATGGTCAGTCATCTGCGTCGGATTAAGAACCAGACAGTCGCATACCGGCAGATTTTCGACGATGCCTACAATGGCATCGTGAGCCAGCAACGCACGCGCGATGATCTCTATACCTCCTTTCTTCTACAATATCAGATCATCGAGCAGGCGGTCAGCAACGCCCGACCGACCTCTTCATCCGACTATCTGGCGCTCATGGATCTGAGCCGCGCCAGCGCCTGTCTGCAACTCGCCTATGTCTGGATCGGGCGGATGCAGAGTGAAGACACAACAATTGCCGCAGACAATGCGCTTGCGGAACTGCGGCAGGCGCGCACCTTTTTACGACGATACCTGGTGCTCAACAGCAATCCGCGCGTCGTGCGGCCGGATGACCTGGAACGACTTCAGAGCATTTCTGACAGCTTCGACCGTTCATTCACGAGCATGACGAAGCTATCAAGCAACTATATCCGCACCGAGGCGTTGATCAACAGTCGCCTGAAGCCACATGCGGCGCAAATATCCCGCGAAACGGTGGCACTGTCCGATACGGCGTTGATGGCGCTGAGCATTGCAGCAATCGACGTTGATCGGGCAACGGTTCAGATGCAGGCGATCAGCGGCGTGGTCCTCGCAGCGCTTCTCCTGATCGGAATTACGCTCGGTGTTCTGCTGGCATCGCTCATCACTCGTCCGCTCAATGAACTGGTTGCTGCCACTACCCAACTGGCGCGCGGTGACGCCGCCATCCGCATTCAGCCGCGTGGCGGGCGCGAACTGGCGCTGCTGACGCACGCATTCAACGACATGGCGGCGGAACTCGAGCGTGAGCGCGCTGAAGTGCGTCATCAGAACGCGCTGCTGGCGGAGCGCGCGGCTGAACTCGAACATATGCTGCACCAGCTTCGTGAAGAAACGGCGGCGCGCGAGCAACTGAGCGCTACCGTCCGCCAATTGAGCGTGCCTATTATTCCGATCACGGAAGGCGTGCTGGTCGCCCCGCTCGTCGGCGAGATCGATGCTGAACGCGCCCAACTGTTACAGCAGCGACTGCTGGGCCGCATCGTCGCCGAACGTGCGCAGGTGGCGATTCTCGACATCACCGGCGTTCCGGTGATTGATGCACAGATTAGCGGCTGGCTGATCCAGGCGACCAGCGCAGCGCGTCTGCTCGGCGCGCGCTGCATTCTCGTCGGCATCAACCCCGAAGTTGCGCAGGCGCTTGTCGCCAGCGGCATCGACCTCGGCGATCTGGCGACCCGCGCCACGCTGCGCGAAGGGCTGGAGTATGCCATGCGCATCATGCGCGCGGCGTCAGGCGTGAGGCAAGAGGCGAACGGCATCAGGCACGCGATGGTGCGTGTGAGGCATTAGGCGCAGCGCTTGGTTAGACCACGCCGTCTCGCAGTAAACCCAACGATCAGGAGCAGTCGCATGACAACACCCATCCCGCTCATCACGGTCACACTCGGCGCCAACGATCGCAGCCGGATTGCATTCCGGCGCTTACGAACTCGTCGGCGGCGTGGTACGGGATGTCAAAAGCAAACAGGTCATCGCCTGGCTTCGTCAAATCGGCGATAACGCACCGGCTGCGCTGTCCGCCAATCTCGGACCCCTCGCTTTCCAAACGCTGATCGCATCGACGTCGTTGCTGACGCTGGGCGTGGCAGTGGTTGGATTCGCACTCATGATGAAGCGCCTGGATACGATTAAGAAGGAACTCGACACGATTAAGCAGAGCCTGGAACGGATCGAGCGGAAAGTTGATCTGACCGTGGTCAGTAAACTCGGCACAGCGCTCGATCTGGCGCGCAGAGCGTTCGAGATGCATGATCCAGGGAACCGGCGGGAACACGCACATCAGGCGATTGAGAAGTTTTCTGACACCGAACACTACTACCGCGGTTTGCTGGAAGATGAGTACGTTCAGGGAGGATGGCTGATCGCCCCATTGCTCAAAACCCTGATCCTGGCGCGCGTCGGTGCAGCGCGCTGTTATCTCAACCTGGGCGAAATGTCGGCGGCGCGGAACTCGCTCGGCGAAGGATACCGCATGCTCGAGCCGTATGTCCAGCGATAGTTCGATGCGACTATCGGCGTCAGACCGGCGCTCCTCCTGCATCCGGGGACCAGCGTTTCCCTCAAGCGGCTGACGCTGCTGACACGCTGGCGCCGGAATGATCCTGCGCTCACCATTCCATCCGTATTCGAGGAACTGCGCGCCGATCTATGGAAAAGCGCCGCACAGGACATCAATCAATGGCGACAACCCTTCCCGCCTGCGTTACGGGAAGACCCGGAAGTGACGCCTCTTGACTGGGCGCTTCATCGTGAAAAGATTACTACCCGCTTCCTGGCGCGCCTGGCAGACACATGCACGCAGATTGAAACGGTCTATGCCGCAGTGCGCTGCATCGAGGGCTACCGGCTCGAACTCGAACAGATCGAGCGTATGGGGCTATCACCGGACGAACTCGATCAGCAGTCCGCGCTCCTGTCGTCGGACAGCGCGTTGATCGTGCATGTTCCGAAGGACTCAGAACTCGTCAGACACGTGATCGTCTGATAGGGCGATCAACTGAGACCTGGACAATTATGCGCAGTCATTTGGACAGTGAACATCATCCGGCATCGCCCGATGCAGCCCGCGCAGGCGGGCTTTGCAATCGTAGCCTGCGGCTTCAGCCGCCGGGCGGACGAGTGGATGGCTGATGCCAAGGCGCAGTCATGCATCCACGACCGCCAACGCGCGTGGTGGATCGTTACACCGTGAGAACCGGGCGCTCGAATATCCTGTCTGACTGATCGCCTGGTTGATCGCTCTATGAGGCACGAGCGAGTCGGCGACCACCCTATCCATCCGCTGCAATCACCCCTAACGCCTGACGCCTGACGCCCGGCGACCACCCTATCCACCCGCTGCAATCACCCCCAACGCCTGACGCCTAACGCCTGACGCCTGGCGACCACCCCATCCACCCGCTGCAATCACCCCTAACGCCTAACGCCTGACGCCTGACGCCTGACCACCGGCTCATCACGGAACTGACGCCGATGCAGCTCGGCGTACAATCCATCGCGCGCCAGCAATTCGTCGTGCGTGCCGCACTCGACGATTCGCCCCTGATCCAGCACCAGCACCAGATCGGCATCATGCACCGTCGAAAGGCGATGGGCGATCACAAAACTGGTGCGCCCGCGCAACAACCGTCGCAGCGCCTGCTGGATCAACTGCTCGGTACGGGTATCGACGCTACTGGTTGCCTCGTCGAGGATCAGGATACGCGGGTCTGCCAGGATCGCACGCGCAATGCCGATCAACTGCCGCTGCCCCTGGCTGAGGTTGCTGCCCCGCTCACTGAGCTGCGTCTGGTACCCATCCGGCAGACGCAGAATGAATTCGTGAGCATTGGCAGCGCGCGCCGCCGCTTCAACCTCCGCATCGGTCGCGTCGAGCCGCCCATAACGAATATTGTCGGCAATCGTTCCCGAAAAGAGAAAACTATCCTGGAGCACAACCCCCATCTGCGATCGCAGACTGGCGCGGGTGACGTTCCGCACATCGACGCCGTCGATCAGGACCGCTCCCGCGCTGACATCGTAGAACCGCCCGATCAGGTTAACAAGCGTCGTCTTCCCGGCGCCGGTCGGACCGACCAACGCAATCGTCTGTCCCGGTTCCGCCGTCAGGCAGATGTCCTTCAGCACATACCGCTCTTCGTCTACCGGTTGTTCCCCCGGTCGAGCGCCGTAGCTGAACCAGACGTGATCGAACTCCACTCGCCCCTCGATCCGCCCCAGCGGTTGCGCATCCGGCGCATCGACGAGATCGGGCGGCGTGTCGATCAGGGCGAAGATACGCTCACCCGCCGCCAGCGCCGACTGCGTCGTCGTGTAGAAGGCGGACAGCGCCTGCACCGGTCGGAAGAACTGCTGCACATAGGTCAGAAATGCGACCACCACGCCGACGGTGGCGGCGCCCTGGATCACCAGCCAGCCGCCGAACCCGGCAACAATCGCAATGGCGACTGTCGAGAGCACATCCACTGCGGGCATGAACGCTGACGTGATGGCGGTTGCATTGACGTTGGCATCGCGGTTGGCAGCGTTGCGTTGCGCAAACCGCTGCTGGTTGAGACTCGTGCGCGTAAACGCCTGCGCCACTTTGACACCGGCAATTTCCTCCTGGATTTCCGCCGACACATCGCCGATTGCTTCACGGGTGCGGCGGAATGCCCGTCGTGACATCTGCGAAAACAGACCGGTCATCCAGATCATCACCGGAATGACAATGAAACTCGCCAACGCCAGGCGCCAGTCGAGCGCCACCATCGCCACCAGGATGCCGATCAGCCCAAACAGGCTGCCAAGAACCTGCACCAACCCCTGACCCATCAGTTGTGTGATGACTTCGGTATCATTGACCAGGCGCGACATCAACTCGCCTGCCGGACGGCGGTCGAAGAAACGAAGCGACATCCGTTGCAGCGCTGCAAAGATCTCGCTGCGCAATTGCGCCAGCACCTGCTGCCCCACCTCGCCCATCAACATAAACTGGTAGCGCCCGGCAGCCATACCGGCAACAAAGATGACCAGCAACGTCAGCATCAAACGGTTCAATTCACCGCCATCACGCTGCGCAATCGCACGATCGATCGCCACGCCGATCACCAGCGGACCGAGCGCCTGTGAGGCTGCGGCAATCAGAACCAGCGCCAGGATCGCCAGCAATCGCCGCCAGTAGGGAAGCAGATAGCCCAGCAACCGCCGGGCGACCGCACCGCGATTCTCGGCGTGCTCTTGCGGTAGTTCAGCGACCCGTTGCAGCATGTGCATCATATGCGTTTCTCCCTGCCAGGCTTCACCATGCCAACCGGACTCAACCGCACAATGGGCAATCGCCGCGTGGTGCGTCGCCGGTATGCCTCATACGTCGGATAGATTGCGACCAGTTGTTTCCACAGACGTTTATATTCTTCGGGGTCGTCCACCTCAATCGCCACAGCCGGGGTAACATAGCCGTGATCGTCGATCATCACGCGCGGATCGGAACGCAGGTTGAGATACCAGTGCGGCGGCGTATCATTGCCGCCCCACGACCCGACCACAACGTAGTCGCCACCGTCGCGCACGAATAGCAGCGGCGTAACGCGCTTCTTCCCACTGCGCCGGCCAGTGGTTGTCAGCAAAATGCAGTGCCGTCCCAAGAACGGATGCGGCAACGCTCCGCGCATCAACCGGTAGAGCGCCGCATGGGTTGCGGTTGCGACTTTGACCAGTTGTACAAAGATCGGATGATGTCTTGCCATAGAACGTCGTCAGTCCCCAGGACCCAAGACCTCAAGGATCGAGGGCGTTTCCGCTCTTAACCTTCAATCCCTATCGTCTCGACCTCTTCCCGCACTCCGCCAAACTGCGAGTCGATGATCTCGCCATAGAGCGCGCTGGTCGCCAGCAATTCCTCGTGCGTTCCCCGTGCGACGATGCGCCCGTTATCGAGCAGCAGAATGAGATCGGCGCGACGCACCGTACTGATGCGCTGCGCAATCACGAATGAGGTGCGCCCTTCCATCAACCGTTCAAGCGCCTGTTGAATCTGATACTCGGTTTCTGCATCAACCGACGAGGTGCTGTCGTCGAGGATCAGGATGCGCGGATCGCGCAGGAGTGCACGTGCAATCGCAATGCGTTGCTTCTGCCCGCCCGACAACCCAACGCCGCGTTCGCCGACGATGGTGTTGTACCCATTCGGCAACATCATGATGAACTCGTGCGCCTGCGCAGCACGCGCCGCCGCTTCAACTTCGGCATCACTCGCATCGGGGCGACCATACGCGATATTGTCGCGCACACTCCCGCTGAACAGTGTGGTATCCTGCAACACAATCCCGATCTGCGCTCGCAGACTCTCCAGCGTCACATCGCGCACATCGATCCCGTCAATCGTGACCCGTCCGTGAGTGACATCGTAGAAACGCGGAATCAGGTTGATAATCGTGCTCTTACCGGCGCCGGTCTTTCCCAGAACAGCGACGGTCTGCCCCGGCTCGGCGACAAATGAGACATCCTTGAGGATGTATTTGTCCTCGCGGATCGGATGGCGTCCATCGAGCGTCGGATCGCTGTCAGCACGCACACCATAGCCGAACCAGACGTGCTCAAATGCGACCCGACCCCTGATAGGCGGCAGCGGACGGGCGCCGGGGCGATCATGCACTTCGCTTTCGACGTCGAGCACCTCGAAGATCCGCTCTGCGCTGACCGCCGCGCGCGTCAACTGCGCCATAATCATGCCCAGCATCATGAGCGGCATAATCAGCAGCGCCAGGTAGGTATTGAACGCCACCAGCTCACCAATCGTCAGGACGCCATCGATCACCCGATATCCGCCAAACCAGATCACTGCCAGCGTGCCCAGGTTGCCGATGAAGAAAATGAGCGGAAACGCCAGCGACATGGCTCGAACCGATTGCACATTGACGTCGAGCAGGCGCTGATTCAGATGATTATAGCGCTGCCACTCGTATGGTTCACGTGCGAACGCCTGCACAACGCGCACGCCGGCCAGATTTTCCTGGAGCGCCGTGTTGAGCGCGCCGAGTCGCTGCTGGATCTGATCGAAGAGCGGTCGCACGACGTTCATAAAGAAGCCGATGATCCCTGCCATCAAAGGAACGGTCAGCAACACCAGCAGCGCCAGTTGCCAGTTCATCAGGAGCATCGCACCAATGCAGCCGATGATCAGCGCCAGGGCATTCAACAGTTGCAGCAACCCCATGCCGATGAAGGTGCGCACCTGCTCGACATCGCTGGTAATACGTGTCATCAACTGCCCGGTCTGTGCCCGGTCATGGTACGAAAAACTCAGCCCCTGGATTTTGGCAAACAGCGTATTGCGCAGATCGTAGGCGACCGCCTGCGACACCTTTTCGGACCAGAAGCCAGACGTGAAACTGAACACGCCACGCACGAGCGCAATTCCCACCAGCGCCGCCGCCAGCCATACCAGCGCGCCAGCGTTGCGGTCTGCAATCCCCTGATCGATCAGCAAACGCAACACGTGCGGCGTCGCCAGATTGGCGCCAGCCGCCAGCGCCAGGCTCACAACAGCGCCGATGGTCACTCCAAGATACGGCTTCAGGAAGGTCAGCGAACGGCGAAGCGAACTCATCGGGTCTCTCCTGACACAGTCTCATCCGGCGTTTGACAGGAATGATCGATCAATGCGTACAGTGCGCTCAACCCTTCGTAGAGATGGGCGCGCTGGCGTTCGTCGAGTTGCTCTATCAGGCGCGCAGCGGCTTCCCTGGCGACATCACGGATGGCGGCATGCACCGCATGCCCGGCAGGGGTAAGGCGCAGCACCACCTTACGCCGGTCGTCTGGCGCTGCGGTGCGCTCTACCCACTTGCGCTGCACCAGGACATCCACCGTGCGCGACATCGATGATGGCGTCACCTGATGCGCTGCGGCAAGTTCGCTCAGACTCCACGGGCGCTCAGCCAGCTTTGCCAGCATCCGCATCTGCCCCATCGTTGGCGCATCGTCATCACCGTCTTGACGCTGACGCATAGCGCTGGCTATCGCACGCATCAAGCCGGGGACGGTATCGAGCAGCAGTATGGCGCATTCGTAAGCGGAAGGAGCCATTTCTGTGCATCCTACAACAATCAGATGATGCAACTATACACCTGTTTCCATCGTGTGTCAAATCCAGGGCAAGGTGAGAGGCACGAGGCACAAAGCGAGCAGTGCGATGCGCACTCGTTTTGCGGTTACATTCGCTTATGCGCTATCCCGTTCGCGTGAGGCGAGAAACGAGCAGCCATCGGCGCGAAGCGACGGGCAAGAGGTACGTGGAAGGCAGGGAGATTGCAAGTTTTCATGCGCGGTCATTCGCACCATACTGCCGGGGCGCGCAGCAGAACGCCGGGGCGCTACGGGCTAAAGCCCTCGCTGAGGACGCAGTTCGACCATGCTCACTGCACGCGGTTCGACTGCGCTCACCGCAAGTGAAAGCCCCGCCGAGGCTGCTGATGCCATTGCGCAGTCATGCGTCCGCAACATGCCCACCGCTGCGCGTTGACCGTTGCGCCTTGCACAACGAACACGCGAACATCTTGTCTGACTGACCGCAATATTAAGGATGACTTCACTGCAAAAAGCGGTTAACCGCGAAGGTCACAAAGGGACACAAAAATGAGATTCGTTCTTATTCACCTTCGTGCGCTTCGTGTCCTTTGTGGTTAAGCCTTTTTGCAGTGGACTCAAGGATGAAAAAAATGGACGGGCACGCGCAGAAACGCACTCCTAACCCAGAACCCTCTCTCAGTTCTTCCAAAACTGGTATAATGCCGTGGAAACCGCCAGATCACAAGACATCGGGGGCGCCGCTATGATCGTTCTGGTCGCACGCTACATCTGCAAACCCGGTCTGGGAGACGCCGTCGAGGAAGCATTACGCCGGATGGCGGCGCTGGTGCGGCGGAATGAGCCGGGATGTTTGCTCTATCACTGCTGCCGCTCGCAGGAGAACCCCGATATGTTTCTTCTGTACGAGCAGTACGCAACGCATGCAGCGCTGGCTGCGCATCGCGACACGCCACACTTCCAGGAGATTATCGAGGGTGAAATCGTTCCGATGCTGGAAAAACGCGAGCGAGAGTTCTACTCGCTGATCGCCTGATACGCTTGCATCACAGCGCGCTGCGTGGTACCATACACAGCGCGGGCCGCTAGCTCAATGGCAGAGCGCGTCGCTCATAACGACTGGGTTCCAGGTTCGAGTCCTGGGCGGCCCACCATCCACGCAAGGGAGTGTATAACCTCTAACCCCTGCACGAACGTGCACCCCTGCCGTTTTTGTAATCATTCACACGGCTGATTCTCGAAGAACCGGCAACGACGGAACAGCAGATCGCCGACAAGCCTGAAAGCGCGCAGTGGCGCTTCCATCTGCCAGCGCCACACATCGGGCCAGGTTAACCCGCGGCGCAGGTTCGTCTCTGCATTGAACACCGTCGCGTTCAGCACCAGCCCAAAGTTCCATCCAATCAGCACCACGGCAGGCACGAAAACCCCAAACCTGCCGACCCGTCGGATAAGCGCATCATTCAACAGCGCCAGCCCAATGACGAAGATTGGCGTACACTCAATCAGGCGTCGAAAGCCGAAGGCGCCGGTCAGATGCCAAGTCGTGCCAAACGCGCCATTGATCCAGGTCTGCGTCAGAAATACCGCCGTTAGCGCAATGGCGAGCAGGCGATCATGCCGCCAGAGCAACGCCAGACCGATCAACCCCAGACCGAGCGCCGGGCTCCAGACCAGCGCGCCCCGGCTGAACGGCGGAAAGGCGGCGGTGAAATCGCTGGCGCCGGGACACCAAAAATCCGGCGCGGGATTGAAGTCGATCAGGGTATCGATAAAATGCGGGCTGCACCAGTTCAATTTGCCGCTCACCTCACCCGCCGGTCGCGGCGCGCCATTGAGGATTTGATAGACAAGGAGTTGCGGCGTGATCGCCACCACAAACGTGGCAACGAACAACGCATGGCGCAACACCAACCATCCCCCCCCCTCGTAGGGGCGGGTCTCAGACCCGCCCTCGCCAGACCCGCCCCCGACCGCACCCGCGTCGGTCCCGCCGAGGAGACGCGCATACCGCCAGAGCGCCTCAATTGCCGGCGCGATCAGAAACAACCCCAGTTGCTCGCGAGTGATCGTCATCAACCCGCCGACTAACCCAAGCGCTAGCCACGCCCGCCAACCGCGCACTCGTCTCGTATCCGTTTCGTCATGTCCCCATTCCCGCGTTTCGTACCAGATCGTCAGGAACAGCGCTGTCAGGAACAGACCGGTAGCATGCGCAAACGGCATCTGAATGTACATGTAAAACACCAGCGGCGATGCCAGCCAGATCGTTGCACTGGCGAGAGTCGCCGCGTATCCCGAGGCAAAGCGGCGCGCCAGGCGATAGGAGAGCAGCACCCCCAGCAACCCGTAGAGCGCCGAGGCATAGCAGACAGCATACAGATACGGCGCCGAAAACCCATCCGCCGGAATGCGCGCGCCAAACAGATTGGCAAGATGCACCAGCGCATCCGCCAGCAGAAAGAACGGCGCCCACATGATCGCCGCGCCAACCGGCGCGATATTGCCGTACAACCCGGTTGCGGGGCGGATGCGGTTGGGCTGGAGCAGGCTCCCCTCGATCCCCGATCGTGGGTTCAGTTCCGCAAAGCGGCGATAATCGTTGGCAAAGTCGAGATCGCCATCGAAGCGCAGCGAGCGCAGATAGACGTAGTATTGCACCTCATCGGTTGCATAGACTCGTGGCGTCGCCAGCGGCAGCAGGAGCGCAAACAGAACAATGAGGAGCGCCAGGCCACGGTCGCCGTGCACACGCGCGGTCATTTGGCTGGCGCGAATAGTCAACGCATCCATAACCTGTACGGGCAGACAGGGTCGGGGCAGGAGGGGCAGGTCTGAG
>NZ_JBYNRX010000099.1:0-3649 GCF_057785375.1 Roseiflexus sp. | reverse complement strand
GACCAGTTCATCCGACGAGACCGGCGTCCACAGCAGCGCCGGAATGATGATGAAGCCGATCATCCCGATCAGCACCTGCTGATAGACCAGGTTCGTCTCGGCGACGACCGGCTGCGCCGCCCACCACGCCCACTGCAACTGAAAGGCGTAGTAGAGCAGGTAGAGCGCGCAGCCGATAATGACCGGAAACGCCCAGGTGCGCGCGTTGACCTTCTGGAGCAGCATCCCGGCGGGAGACCAGGGGATGAGGAACGAGACGAGGCTCGGCGGCGCGAGGACCAGGATGGCGGTGAAGGCGATGGCGACGATGCGGTTCTCGGTCAGTTGCGACTGCACTCCCCACCAGTAGGCGGCGGATCCCCCCATTGCGACGAATGCCAGGATTGCCAGCAACGTGCGGGCAGTAATCTGGAAGCCGCTCGAACGACGGCGCTGCCCGCGGATCAAGTTTAAATAGTTGCTACTCACAGACTGTCTCCGACGACGTTACGGCGCCCGGATGGCGTCGGACTCCAATACAAAAGCTTCGACGTTGACGGTATAACCGGCGGCTTCCATACGTGAGCGCACCGCTTCAGATATCGCCGTCAACCCAAAGTCGTTATTGATACGATATGGCACTTCAAGCGCAGCCTCCCCGGTGGAGCGCAGGCGAAACCGCGCCTGCACCGGGATGTCGCCGATCAGCGTGCCGATTTCAAGCGTCTGACCCGTTGCGGGATCGAACCAGAACAGCGGCGCACGACGAACTACCCGATAGATCTGCGGTGGATCGAGCACCTCTCGATCCATCTGCTGCATGCGCCATCGCGCCTCATTTGTTTGCGGCGCACGCGTCGATGGAATGATCTGAACTGTTGGCGTTTGCGTGGCATGCGCTGTTGCTGGTGTGCGTTCCTGATTTGGCGTGTGAGTCGCAAGGGTCGGCGCTAATGCTGCCGCAGTGCGATCAGGCATTCCCGTCGACGCGCCAGACGGCGCAACGAGAGGAGTTCGTGTCCGCTGCGTGGCATCAAGCTGCAATGGCTGTCCACATCCGACAAGCGCCATGAGCATCCACCCAAACCATACAATGCGTGGTATCACTCTCTCAGAATACGAACATGCGTTCGTATTATTATATCAAGATAATGGATGCAGTCAAGTCCGTACTTCTGACCAAGTACGGACTTTACCTATTGTAAACCTCAGTCGGAAGACTGTCAAGAGTTTTGTTGCATTCGCGGCATCACAATACCAGATAGCACTGGTGTGCTATTGACACTGCACCTGGCATTGCTTGTCACCGCATCTGTCGCGTCGGCTGACTATTCCCGGCAGGCGTTGCCGCCATCATCTGCTGGAGCAGCGGTCGCGCCGGAGGGATGAGCGTAACGGCGGCACGCCCTTCGATAATGTTCTGCAACTCGAGGATCTCGAACAGCGCCGCAGCCACATCCGGGTCGGCTGCGATCTGGTTGAGCGCAGTTCCGACAATCTGCGGACGAATCGCCTGCGCCTTGGCAAACTCAATCGCTGCCTGGCGTTCGGCGGTGCTGGTGATAATGCTGACCTGGTTGGCGCCGTCCTGCCTGATGGCTGCGGTCACCTGGCGCAGCCGGTTGACGACTTTCTCTTCGATCTGCCGGATCATGCCGATGTCGCGGAAGTGCACTTTGCGGATGTAGACCGAACCAAGCTGGTAGCCCCATTCCACCGACTTCGGCGATACCTCGTCGCGCACCGTTCGGCTCATGGCGTGGCGATTCTCCAGCATCTCAGCGAGCGGCAGGTTGCTCAGCGTGCGTACCACGGCGTTGCTCACGTTCGCCGCCAGTGAACCGTCAGGGTCGGCGTTCTTGAACAGGTACGCGATGGGGTCGCTGATCTTGTACTCATACCAGATGCCCACACCCATCGGCGCCCCTTCTTCAGAGTTGACCGGCTGGCTGCGCAGGTATTTCTGGTCGAGCCGCATGTCGATGACGTGGCGCCGTCCGAGCCAGTTGACGAGAAACGCGGCAGGTCCCAGTTTGATTGGCAGGAAGTAGAACCCCGGTTCTCGCAGAATGCCGACGACGTTGCCGAACAACACGTACACGTGACAGGTGCCTTCTTCGACGATGGCATAAAACCCGAATGCGCGCAATAGTCCGAGAAAGGTCGGCACTGCGATCAGACAGATGAAGAAGGTCACAATGGCGGCAGTCGCAAACTCGATCATATCTGTTCCTCCAGAATAACACGCTCAGCCTGGTTGTACAGTTTCAGACGGACGTTGCGCAGGTATGCCTGCAATGCTTCGGGTCCGCCAATGCGCTTCAGATCGCTCAACTGCTTTGCCAGCGCCATCAGCGGCTCGACCTCCGCCTGCGCCTTCAGGGTTTCGATCTCAACGGCGCGCTTCGATTGGACGATCTTCTGGTCAGCTTCCGCCTGCGCCCGGCTGATGTCCGACGAGACCTGGTTGTGCGCCGTGTTGACGGCTGCCAGCGCCGACTCGACTTCTGGCGGCGCGTCGATGCTGGTGATGAGCGAGGCATCGAACTGAATGCCGTAGCGCGCCGCCGCTGACAGACATTCGCGGTCCATCAGTTCATTCAGGTCACGCAGGTTCTTGCGCAGATCGTTGATCGACACGCTTGCCGCGACATTGCTGTCCATCGGCGCCGTGTCCATCGTCATAACGCGCTGCGGCGCCTCGAAGTTGGCGATCCGTTCGCGCAGAATGGAGATGAAGTACCCCATGACATGGACAATCGGGTTCTTGACGCCCCACAGATAAGCGTACAGATTGCGCTCGTAGACGCGATAGCGGATCTGGCCCTCCAGTGCAATGTTGAGCTGGTCTTTGGTGACGGCTTCGAGTTTGGTGCCGCCCTGGTTTGCCATCGGGTTTTCCAGGTCGAGCGCCATGTTCATGGTCTGGGTCGCAACCGGGACCTTGTAGACGCGTTCCCAGGGCCACTTGAAGTATGGTCCGCCCGGCGGAATGACAACAACCTGGGGATAACGGTACCGTTCGCGCTCTTCCGGTCGCAAATACTCGGCGTAGGGGTCGTCGATTGTGGCGTCGGTCAGGCGTTCGGCACGCCCGAAGATCGTTTTCACTGCGCGCTCGTTCTGGTCGACGGTGTAAATCCCGGCAACCAGGTAGCGCATCAGGAACCACACGACAAAACCGAAAACGATTCCTGCCAGCACTGACATACTTCCTCCTTTTGGTGAGGGCCATGGCGCCCGCCCGTCATTCAACGGGATCTACGCGCCGCACTGCTGCTGTGTTGCATAGGGTATGGTACACCATAATGGCAAAGGTGTGGTAGCATGGAGGTGGAAAATACTGGCGCGGTTCAGAGCAATGGAGGCGTCGATGAGCGTGGCAGTAACCGAAGCAACGCGCGCCATCGTGTATCCCGAAAGCGATGGTCAGCCGATGGCCGACAATACCCTCCAGTTTCGCTGGATTGTCATGCTCCAGGGCAACCTCGCGGCGCTGTTCGCCGACCGTCCCGACGTCTTCGTGGCTGGCGATCTCCTCTGGTACCCCGTCGAAGGACGGCCCGACATCCGCCGCGCTCCCGACGTGCTGGTCGCCATCGGACGCCCCAAGGGCGACCGCGGCGCCTATTTGCAATGGGAAGAGGCGCACCAGCCGCCCCAGGCGGTG
>NZ_JBYNRX010000098.1:0-35910 GCF_057785375.1 Roseiflexus sp. | reverse complement strand
TGCTGCGCCCCGGCGATATGCTGGACGGCGGCGATGTGCTGCCCGGGTTCACGACGCCGGTCGAGGCGCTGTTTGGTGGTTGAAGGGGTGCAGGTTGAAGGTGGCAGGTGACGCGAGGCGAGGGGCGAGAGGCGAGAGGTGAGAGGCGAGAGGTGAGAGGTGAGAGGTGAGAGGTGAGAGGCGAGAGGTGAGAGGTGAGAGGCGAGAGGTGAGAGGTGAGAGGCGAGAGGTGAGAGGCGAGAGGTGAGAGGTGAGAGGTGAGAGGTGAGAGGTGAGAGGTGAGAGGCGAGAGGTGAGAGGTGTGAGGATAGGTGAGTGGCGGGTGAACAGGTAGAGACGGTGCAATGCAACGTCTCCTCGTGGATAGGCCCGTGTTTCACGTTGCACGTGGGAAAGTTGTGGGACGTTGCACGGGCGAACGTGACATAAGGGTGTAATGCGACTTTCCGTGCTCTCTGTGTTTCTGTGGTTCAAATGAGAGTTGCAGGTTGCAAGGCGGGAAGAGTAGAAGGCGGAATACCCTAACCCCTAACCCCTAATCCCTAACCCCTCATTCACTGCCATCGGTAGGGAATGCCCGGCAAGCGCAGGTATTCCTCTCCCAGGTTCGCCAGCAGGACCGTATCCGCGCCTTCATGACGTTCGAGCCGGGCGTAGCGGGTGTACTGGACGCGCGCTGCGCCGCGTTGCATCTCGTCGCTGATCGGCGGTCCCAGCATTTCCATTCCGCCATTGGCTTCCCATGCTTCCAGAAATGCGCCGCGCAGGGCGTATCCGGTTTCCGGAAAGAATTGTGATGATCCGGTTTCGGGTTGCACGGGACGCAGACCGCTCTCGCCAATGACGACCAGCTCGCCGAGCGAGAGGCGGGAGACTTCGCCTCCGGCATAGCGGACGCATGCCCGCAGAAAGCACTGCACCACGCCATCGGCAAACGGCACGGCAGGCATCAGCGGATCGCCCGGTCCTTCGTACCCGCCCGCGTCCAACCAGAACGTAAAGATCGGCGCAGGCACGAAATAGCCGCGTTCGCCGAGCAGCCGTCCGCTCTGTTCACCGACCTCGATCTGCGCGATGTGCTGTGGGGAAGTGAGTGGTTCCGCATTGTCGTACAGCGCCACAGCCAGCCGGTAGGTTCCTGTCGGCAATTCAAAGGGCAGATCAATCGGGTGCATGTGCTGGATTGCGGCGCCATCCCAATCGGCGGGGCGGAGTGCGTCGTAAATGAGTGGGCGTTCCCAGGCGGCAATGGCTCCGCCATCGTCTGTTGCCAGGGTCACGCGCACCTGGCAGGGAGCAGTGTCACACGGTCCCGGTAAGGGCGCTCCCAACTGAGCGCCCGCGAGATTGCTCAGTTCCAGGGTCAGAACGACGCGCTCTCCCGGAGCGTACTGCGCACCGCCGGGCATGGTGAGGAACACGCCGGTCACCCGAATGCCTGCGCCAATGTCGAGCGCTGCGTCACTGCGGCGCCCTGGATCAACCGGCTGGTACAGGTCGAACGTGCCGCGGGAGCCGGTTTGGGCGTAACGGTGAGTGATCAGTGCAACCATTTCTGGCGTGAGCCAGTTCCCCAGGTAGTCCAGCACGACCAGCGGAACGCGCCCGTTCGCCATATCGCGCAGAAGAGGGCGCTGGTCCAGCAGTCCCGCGTCGTACAATTGGCGATGCTCGAACGCCTGGAGTCGCGTCAGCACGCCAGCCTGCGCTGCAATGCCGGGCATGTCGGTGACGATTGGCGCGCCAGCCGCCTGCACATCTTCGACGAGCGCAGCGTTCACCCGGCGCAGGGTGGCGAGGATCTCCTCTTCGCGCTGGAGATCGCGCCAGACGCCGTAAGTTCCGAACGCCATCCGCGGCGGGTTGTCCCCCTCGATGAGTCCGTATGGTTTGACATAGTTTTCGCTCCAGAGCGGGTAGTAGCGGAGGAGCGAGGCGGCGAGCAGCAGGAGGAGTATGGAAGAACCGAGAACTGAGAACCAGGAGTCGGGGCGCTGGGCGCGAGCAGCAAGCGGCTGTGTGCGTGCGTTGATCGCCAGGAACCAGGAGGTCAGCATCGAAATGCGGGAACTCAAGGAGGGCGTTTGCTCTTCCGGCGCAGGCGTTTGCTCATCCGAAATGGAGCGCCGGGTCGAAGCGAGGCGCTGCCCGTTGCGAGACTGGTCTGTTGCGAGAAGATAGGCGACGGCGGCGGCAATGAGCCAGACCGCGCCAGCATAGAACTCGAGAAAATAGTTGGCGTAGGCGCCAACTTTGCCAACGCCGAATGCCACGAATGCGCCAAAGCAGGTGTAGACAACCGGCAGCAAACCGTGCACCGGCGACATATCTGAAGGCGGCGAGGAACGGCGCCAGTTCGAGGCGTCCGGCGCGGCGCGCGCCAGCAGGAGCGCAGCAGCGCACGCTGCGCCGATCCAGAGGGTCCACAGGATGGCGGTCTGATCCTGCCAGAACCCCTCGGCGAGCGCCGCCGACCAGGGGTTGGCGTTGGCGGCAACGACGTGAAGCCAGAACCAGCCGCCGGATGCCAGCTGCAGCGCGCCGGCGGCAGCGCCCCCGATGGCAACCATGATCAGCGCCACTTCCAGCGCACGGCGGCGCTGACGGAACCAGAGCCAGATAAGCGCTGCCGCCGGCGCGGCGACCAGCGACGGTTTCACCAGCAGGCTCAGCGCCAGCGGGAGGGCTGCCCAGCGCGACAGCCGACGGGTCAGCAACAATCCCCACAACCCTAGGCAGACCCCCAGCATATCGACGCGCATCAGTGCGCCCCATTCGCGCACGATGGGCAGCGCAAGAAATGCGAGCGTGGCGATGAACACGGTGATCCGCTGCGTTGATGTTGTGTGGTCATCATCGACCGGCAATGCCGCTCGCCAGAGCAGGAATGCGCTTCCCAGCGTCGCCAGCAACGTTATCAGGCGACCTGCGAGCAGCGTTGCATTGCTTGTGGGAACCGCGCTGTCGATCAGCGGGGCGAGTAACCAGGCGGCGATCAGATAGACCGGCGGGTAGTTGACGACCAGGTAGGGCGGCGCGCCAGGGTCGCTGTACAGACGTGGCAGGGATGTTCCGCTGCGCAGCGCGTTCACCTGCGCCAGCAACGGTCCCTCGCCGTAATCGAGGGGGTAGGGGAATGCCAGCACATGCCAGGTGCGTAGCGCGAAGAAGACCAGGTGTGCCGCAACGAGCGCACCGAGCGCGGCAGTCGCCAGCGCACCCGCGGTGCGCGTCAGCATCAGCAGCGATGAGCGATCGGCAGTATGGATCGTGGTGTGTGACACAGGGGACGATTATAGCACGAGCCGGGCGGGATCGCTGCGTGCTCATATAAGGACCAGTGTCTCGCGATGGAATGATATATGTCTCTTGACTCCCGAGATGCCGATGTGATAGAACGTAGTGTGACCATGTGTACCTATTTTCCGCTACCCCTGTTTAGGGGTTTGTGCCTGAAGCCAGATTTGGATACAATCCACCCAGGAGGTGGATTGTATGCCAGGCAAAACACATCCAGTTGGGTATCAGACGGTTGTCGTCGGTGGCGCGTATCTGGTCAAAAACATACTGCAACGGCTTGGCGTGGTGGCCGCGATTGACCAGTCCCTCAAGGCACAGCCAGAGATTGAAGCCACCTACGGAGAGTTGTCCCAAGCCATCATCACCAATCGTTTAAGTCTCCAGCCCACGCCCCTCTACCAGATGGCGGAGTGGGCTGCCCAGCACGGCATGGACCACGTCTTTGGCCTCCAAGCCGAGTGGCTGGATGACGACCGCTTGGGGGCTCTATTGGATGGCGTGGCGGAGCAGCCAGTCACCATCTGGACTTCTATCCTCAAGAACGCCGTGCAGCGTTTCCACGTGGACTTGGACTGGCTCCATGCTGACACGACGACCGTTTATTTTGAAGGTGCTTATGCCGAGGCCCAAGAGAGTGCCCAGGAAGAGGAGCACGTGCCCTTGCTGGTCGAAGGCTACAACAAGGACGGCCAACGCCACAAAGTGCAATTGGTGCTCAGCCTGATTACGACCGACCGTGTGCCGCTCTGGTATCGCCCCTGGGATGGCAACCAGGGCGATGAGGGGGTCTATGTGGCCGATATGAACGCCCTGCGCCAAGCGCTGTTTGCGGCGGGTCAGGCCGTGCTGATTGGCGATCGCAAGATGTGCACCTTCGAGAACCAACTCACCTTCTGCCAGCACCGCCAACCCTTCCTGTCCGCCCATCCGTGGACCGACACCGCCAAGGCCGTTTGGTTGGAGACGGAGGAAAAGTTACGCACGGGAGCCCTCCATTGGACACCTGTGGAGTATGTCAGCCGCAACCATGCCCGTAAACCGCCCGAGGGACGCCCGCGCTATCAGGTGTGTGAGGTGGTGCAGGAACTAGTGGATCCCAAAACCCAGCAAGTGTATGCTTTGCGCTGGATTTTCTGCCATTCTAGCGACAAGGCGGAACGGGATGCCCAAGCCCGCACCCAAGCGTTGCAGGCGGGGGAACGCGCCTTGCAACGCCTGGCGGGGCTTTTGGGCAAATATGACTATACCGACCGGGCCACCATTGAGACACGGATTGAACGCGCATTGCGCAACGCCAAAGCCCAGCCGTATTTGGCGTATACCCTGCAGGGGACGCCGGAGGCCCAAGACTGGACGCTGACTTGGCAACGGCGTGAACAAGTCCTGGCCAGCGATCCGCGCTTTGATGGGGTGGTGTTGCTCAGCACGAACGTGCCAGCGGAGCGGCTCACGGCGGCAATGGCTTTGGTAAAGTACAAAGAGCAAGTGCAAGTCGAGCAAACGATTGATTTCATCAAGAGTCCTGTACAAATCCGCCCGATGTGGCTGCATAAGCCGAAGCGCTTGGTGGGGTTGACGTTGTTGATTATGATTGCGGTGTTAGTGGCGGCTTTGTTAGAACATCAAGTGCGCCGTTGGATTGCCAAGACCGGGCAGACCCTCAAAGGATTGATGCCGGAGAAGCGGGACAATCGGTATCCGACGGCGAAAGCGCTGCTACGGGCGTTTGCGGACTATGCACTGGTCATTGTGCGGCGTAAAGGGCGGCGTCCGCGAGTGCATTGGCCAGAGCTGCATCCTGTACAGAGACAGATTATGAAAATCATGGAGCTGTCTCCCTGTGCTCCCTAACCTTCAAAGAGGGGTAGCGGAAAATAGGATGCTTGTGCGGTTGGCCCATGCCGGGGCGTCGGGCATCAACGCGCAGCGAAGCGATCTTCCTGCTCAACTGGCCGTTGGGTGGGCGAAGGCATTGCCTTCGCCCTGCCGGCATCGCTGTCATCTCTCTCCGCGAAGCGTTTGCTCCGCGAGACGCCGTCCGCTTTCTGTAAGCGTAATCTCGCTATTCTGTCGTTGCGGCAGCCCCTGCTGCTCAGCACGCCGCAGGATGTGTGCAGTAAACGATGCATCCCAGCACAGATGCTCATTGAGATGCGCTGCATCGCATTCGACTGCGCCCTGTGGCGTTCTCTCATGGTGGAGCACATGCACCAGCAGCATCGCCTGCGCAAATTCCTGGCGCTGGCGAGCATGGCGCAACGCCTGCGCGACCAGACCGCGTTCGGGAGCAAATACCCACGCCACGCCAAAGATCAGCCCGGTAACGACCGCCATTGCACCGGCAATCGATGCGTCGAGCGCAAACGCAGCCATGCATCCCAGAATCGCTGCCAGCATGCCGAATGCGGCGCTCAACGCCAGCACACGCGACAGACGATCAGTAAGCAGATAGGCGGCAGCCGGCGGCGCGACCATCAACGCGACGACCAGCACCGAACCGACGGCGTTGAATGCGCCCACCGCCGTCAGCGAGACGACACTCATCAGACCGTAGTGCAGCGCTGCGGGCGTGAATCCGAGCGTTGCCGCCAGCGCCGCATCGAAGGTCGCCAGTTTCAGTTCTTTGTAGAACAGGATCAGCAGCAGCAGCGACACTCCAAGAATGCCGCTCATCAACCAGAGCGCCCGTGGTCCCAGATCGTAGCCCCACAGGGTATACCGGTCGAGTGGTGCAAACGCCAGCTCGCCCAGCAGCACGGCATCAACATTGAGGTGGACATTGCCAGCATATTGTGCAATGAGAATGACCGCAATGCTGAACAGAAACGGAAAAACCAGCCCGATCGCAGCGTCTTCGCGTATCCGTCCCGTCCGGTGCAGCAGTTCAATCAGCGCAACCGTCGCCACACCTGTGCCTGCCGCTGCAACTACAAGGATTGGCGACGTCATGTCTTGCACGAGAAAGAATGCCAGAACAATGCCAAGCAGAACTGTGTGGGTAATGGCATCGCTGATCATCGCCACCCGGCGCAGCACCAGAAACGCGCCAGGCAGGGCGCAGGCAACCGCAGTGACAATGGCGATGAGCGTGATTTCTGTCAATGGACTCATGGGTTACACTACTGGTTCATCACAACCGGTCGGGCATTGCGCAGCCATGCCCATACCAGCCCTCGGCGCGGCGCCAGCAAGAGCGATGCGAATGCCAGTACGCTGATGCACACGACAATCATCGGTCCGGTTGGAAGCCGCGCGACGGCACCGCTCAACAGCGTCCCAACAACACCGGCCGAGGCGCCAAAGAGACCGGAGAGCGCCACCATCACACCCAGCCGATCCGTCCACTGCCGCGCCGCCGCCGCCGGTGCGACAAGCATGGCGCTCATCAGCACCACGCCAACGGTCTGCAAACCAATGATGATCGCCACAACCAGCAGCGAGGTCAGCAGCACATCGAGCAGGCGCACCGGCAGTCCGATAGTGCTGGCGAAATCCGGATCGAACGCCAGAATGGCGTATTCTTTCCAGAAGAGCGCCAGGATCAGCAGCGCGGGCAGACCAATAATCGTCATTGTGATGACATCGCGTTCGCGCAGGGTCGCCGCCTGACCGAAGAGATACCTGTCAAGACCCGCCTGCGCAGCGGTGGGCCATTGCTGCACCCATGTCAGCAGCACCAGACCGGCGCCGAAGAAGGTCGCCAGGATCAATCCGAGGGCGCTGTCACTCTTGAGTCGTGTGGTGCGTACAATCGACGTCACAAGCAGAGCGCCGATCCAGCAGGCGAGTGCTGCACCGATCATGAGCGCCAACGGCTCGCGGCTGCCGGTGACGATGAATGCCAGCACGATGCCCGGCAGCGCTGCGTGCGACATGGCGTCGCCGAGCAGACTCTGCCGGCGGAGGACGGCGAATGCGCCGACCATGCCGCTTACGATGCCGAGCAACGTCGATCCGAGCACGACGGTGCGTAGGGTGTAGTTAGTAAAGAGATCATCGAACATAGCGAATCGAGAACCGAGAACTGAGAACTGAGAACTGAGAACTGAGAACCGAGAACCGAGAACTGAGAACCGAGAACCGAGAACCGAGAACTGAGAACCGAGAACTGAGAACCGAGAACTGAGAACTGAGAACTGATACTCATACACAGTCATTTGGACAACAATGGGTTTTTGCGCATATCATCTGGCATCGCGCGGTGCAGCCCGCGCAGGCGGGCTTGGCGCCCGTAGCCTGCAGCTTCAGCCGCCGGGCAGATTGCGGTCCACGACACGTCTGCCGGTGCGTGTTGACTGTTGTACCTCGCAAACCGAACCTTCGCACATCTTGTCTGACCGACCGCATTTTAGTGAGAACTGAGAACTGATTACGAATGCACGATCATCTGTACAATACTGCCGGGGCGCGCAGCGAGATGCCGGGGCGCTGCGGGCTAAAGCTCTCGCTGAGGACATGAAAGCCCTGTTGGGGCTGCTGATGCCAAGGCGTTGTAGATTGTTACGCCTTGCGAACCGGGCGCTCGAACATCTTGTATGACTGACCGCTACACGATATGAGGGTCAGAGACCAAACTCATCACTGCACGGCGTAATGCCTGCGCCTCCAGCAGCAGTGCAAACCGTTCCTGGTCGTTCAGGATGAAATGACAACGCCAGTGCGTCGCTCTCCGGCGGTTGTGTCGGGATACCGTCCTTCGAGAAATGCAATGTGTCCGCCATACGTGGCGCGTAGTGCGGCCTCGGTAAACGCCTCCGCGACCGGAGCGCTGGCGATCAGCCGCACATTGAGGAGTGTGACCCAGTCGAAGTATTCGGCGACCGTCTGCAAGTCGTGGTGCACGACAACAACCGTCTTCCCGGCGGCGCGCAGGTCTTGCAACAACCCGACGATTGCTCGCTCTGTGGTTGCGTCGACCCCCTGAAAGGGTTCGTCCATAAAATACACCTGTGCATCCTGCACCAGCGCACGCGCCAGAAAGACGCACTGCTGCTGCCCGCCAGAAAGCTGGCTGATCTGGCGATGAGCGAATTCCTGCATGCCGACACGGGTCAGCGCCTCGAGCGCAAGTTCGCGTTCGCGCTTTCCTGGTCGGCGGAACCAGCCAAGCGCGCCATACCGCCCCATCACCACCACATCGAGCACGCTGGCTGGAAAATCCCAATCGACGCTGCTGCGCTGCGGTACATACGCGACCAGCCGGCGCTGCTCAGCGTAGGGTTTGCCGTAGATCAACACCTGCCCGGCAGCCGGGCGAATGAGACCCAGGATCGTCTTGATCAGCGTCGTCTTGCCGGCGCCATTTGGTCCGATGATTCCCATCAACACGCCACCGGGCACAGTCAGGTCAATGTCCCACAGCACCGGCTTGTCGCGGTATGCAACGGTCAGATCGGTCACCTGAATTGCGGGGTATGTAGTGCTCATCTGCGATTCCATCTGTCGTCGAGGCGTTGCGCTGCAACCTCTCTCCATGTTTCAACTCCAAATCGTTCCCTCACGCCTTTTCCCTCGTGCCTTATGCGGCGCCCCGCAGCGCGCTCACAATCGTATCGATGTTATGGCGCACCATGCCGATGTAGGTTCCCTCCGGCGAGTCTGGATCGCCCATTGCATCCGAGAAGAGTTCGCCGCCGATCTGCACCTCGAAACCGCGTGCGCGCACCGCTGCCTGCACTGCCTCGATCGCGCGTTGCGGCGCCGACGTTTCGACAAAGATTGCAGCAATGCGGCGCTCGGCAATAAACTCAGCCAGTTCCTGAACATCGGCTGTGCCGGCTTCGGTAACCGTGCTGATGCCTTGCAATCCGCGCACCTCGAAGCCGTAGGCGCGCCCAAAATAGCGGAAGGCGTCGTGCGCCGTGATCAGGACCCGCTGTTCTTCGGGAATGGTGGTCGATTGCTCCAGCACGTAGGCGTGCAGCTCATCGAGCTGGCGCAGGTAGGCATCTGCGTTCGCGCGATAGATCGACTCACTGAGGGGATCGAGTTCGATCAACGTATCGCGCACATGCTCCGCCGCCCGTTTCCACAGGGTCACGTCGAACCAGACATGCGGATCGTACAGGTTTTCGTACTCATCCGAGGGCAACAGCGCCTCACGCGGGATGCCAGCCGTCACCGCGACTGCTCTGACCTGCCCTTGCATGCGTTCGAGCACTTCTCCCATGGCGGCTTCAAGGTGCAGCCCGTTGTAGAAGATGATGTCCGCTTCCTGCAAGCGGATCACATCGCCAGCGCTCGCTTTGTACAGATGCGGATCGACTCCCGGACCCATCAGCGCATTTACCCGAACCCGCTTGCCGCCGATGTTCTGCACCAGATCGCCGACCATCCCGGTGGTTGTCACGATGCGGATGGGTCGGTCGGAAAGATCGTCGCCGCGCGTTGCCGGTTGCCCACAGGCGATCATGAGCGTGACCATTGCAAAGAGCGCCACGCATCGCTGTTGCCATAGCCTCATGTGGTTTTCCTAAAAGATGATTTTGTATCACCTAAATCACTGCAAGAATTATACCGAAATCGCAGGAATTGTCAAGACGGGCATCTCCGTGCTGGAGAACGGTGCGCTGAGCCTGTCGAAGCGCCTGTCGGGTGACCATAGTCGTAGATGGGGCGTCACACCTCAGGAGAACGGTGCGCTGAGCCTGTTGAAGCGCCTGCCGGGTAACCAGGACCGTGTGCGACGCATCATATGTGCAGGAGGAGCGCAATGTTCTGGCGAAAACCTGTTGCGCCTGCGTCTCGTGCATCGCCGCCATCGGATCACGAGTTATGGCGGCTGCACGAACAGGCGGTGAATCGGCGATACGATCTGCGTGTCTGCAATCCGGCGCACGGCGGTTTCTACGCATTCATGGCGCAGTACAAAGACGCTGTCGATAATGCAGATGCGCTCGATCGGCTGGCGCAGGAGATCGAGGCGCGTCAGGCGCACCTGGCACATGACGCTGGCCTCTACGAGTCATTCGGGCGCCTGGCGGATCTTGCGCGCTGGCGCGCCCGCATGCTGCGCTCGTCGCAGGCGATGATATGACGCCTCGCAAATGGGGGTGTTGTTGGTGCACCTCTGCGTTGCGTCGCTCCAACGCGCCCCGCTCGCGTCGTGCAGGAGCAGGGCGGGGGGTGAGGGCAAAACAGCAAGTCGGGACGCCTGGAGGGGCGCGGCGCCGCTGCGCCCCTGGCTCAGTTTCAGATGCCGATGAATGTGGCGCGAAGCCACGCCATGCCTGCTAGAAACGCTCCGGTCAGGATCAATGCAAAGGTCGCCGGTCGCGCCAGGTGTGCCAGGCATGTGATAGTTCCATCATAGTTCATAACGACTGCGGTTGCGGTCAATGCCGTCACGAACAGCGTCCCGCTCACCCCGATAACGTCGAGCAGCGCCAGAGGCCACGCCAGAAACCCAATGTCGAGCAGCAACACCGTCAGAATAATCGCGTTGATCGAGGCGATCAGCGCCAACTCGCGCCATGTTCCCAGCACCGGCAGCGTCTCATCGACATCGCGCCGTAGCGAGCGATTGAAGAGAAGCATCAGCAGTACTGCCAGTCCCACTCCGGCGCCCATGCCCGTTACGGTGCGCAGGTCGTTGCGCGGCTCATACCACGGCATCATCCCGATCTCGTTGATTGTCGAATTGACTCCATCGACTGCCATAATGAGCGCTAGCCCGATCAGCGTCGCCAGGATACGCCACGGCGGCAACCCGCCGGCCTTGCCTCGACCGCGGAGCATCAGCACGCCCAATGTCGCCAGCAGACTGAGGTACATCCCCGTATCACGCGCACAGAGCGGCAGTTGAATACCGCCAACGAACAGGTTGTGCTGCTGCGAACATACCCCGCTCAGCGCAAGGATTAATTTCTTTTCCAGCGTTGGCGCAGGCGCCGCAAGTATTGCGATGACCAGCGCAATCAATGTGATAAGAAAGAACAGGCGCCAGCGTCGCTCCTTCACAGCGCGTTGGGCGGATGCTGCGTCGGATCGTGCAGCAATCAGCGCTTGCGCCCTTGCAATCACCTGTTCTGCGGATATGTCGCCGGATGGCATCTGATCATGCTTCATATCGGCTTTCTCCTCTCACAATCATTATATTGCAATTGCACCCTGGTGCATAACTTAACGGATCACTTTACACCTCAAGAATATGCCAGGCGATAGCATAGGGCAGATTCGCAGATTCCTATTGCACAACTGCCATGCATCGCGTATAATCATTCAAGGTATAAAGAGTGTTGTGGGTCATCCCCCAACGATATATGATATTCCGTGCCATCTCACTCGCCTGTGACAACGCAATCAGACGACGAAACGCTTCTCGAAACACTGATCAGCACACCGTTGACGCCAAGCCGATCATGGAAGAAGCCGACAGTGTTGCGTTCTCTTGATGAGCATCGCAATCAGGCGCTTCGCGGATACCGTTTCCGTACCTGGGTCGATCACTGGCTTCATCATGCAGAACGCCTGTTTGGTATTGCGGCAATGCTGATCTTTGCCTGGTGGGTCGTGGATGGGCCGGTGCGCGATTGGTGGCATGTGCAACAGGCAATGCGACAGGCGCCGCCGGTTGAAGCCGCTCCTCGCGCAGCGGTGATTGTGCATCCGCCCGCATCGGCAGCCCCGGAACGGATTATTCCTGCTGCTGTACCGCTCCCATTCACGACGCCGAATATGCAGCAACCGTCGCCCGCCGAAGGATTTCTGGCGCCGCGTTCGCCCATTGAAGCGGCGGAAGAGCAGAGTACGCCGTTGCCTCGTCGCCTGATCATTCCAGCCCTTGGTCTTGATACGCCGGTTGTTGAGGTTTTCATCGTCGATGGCGCCTGGCAGGTCGCCGATTATGCCGCCGGTTATCTTCACGGCACAGGATTGCCTGGCGATCCCGGAAATATGGCGCTCGCAGGGCATGCCGGCCTGCGCGGCGCCGTCTTTCGCGACCTGGGTCGCCTGAGTCCCGGAGCGGATATGTTTGTCGATGCAGGAACTTGGCGCTATCAGTATCGGGTTCGTGAAATGCGAAATATCTGGCCCACAGAAGTCGAGGTGCTCGATCCCACACCGGCGCCGACCATCACCCTGATCACCTGCACCAACTGGGACACCCAGCGCCTGATTGTCATTGGTGATCTGGTCGGGGCGCAGCCGCTGACCGGCGAATAGCGCAACGCCTGGATCGCAAGGAGGAACGTCATTATGCAGCGTCTCCCTGACCGTCATCGTTCACCGCGTTCCGGGCGCGCGCCCGCGCGCTGGACCTTCTATGAATTGCTGCTCGTTGTGCTGAGTGTGGCGCTGATCGTCTTCCCGCTCTATGCGGAAGTCTATCGCTGGGTGTATCCCGCCTTTGCGCCGGCTGCTCCACGCGCACAGGAAGCGCCGACTGAGGCGCCCGCCACTGGTCCGGCTGAGGCGCCTACCGAGGCGCCGGCTGCGGAGCCGCAGGCGCGTGCGACTGAGACGCCAGAGCCAAGCCCGACGGCGGGTCCAAGCCCAACCAGTAGCCCGACCTCGGTGACGACTCCAACTCCGGTCGATACGCCAACCGCAACGCCGGGCAATCAAACGCCGGCGGCAACGAATACGCCAAGCCCGACCAGCGACTCAGGGGGCACGATCACGCCGATTCCGACCTTCTCGCCGACCAGAACGCCGACTTCTACGCCTACTCCGGGTCCCAGTCCGACGCCGGTTCTTGGCGTACCGCCGCTGACTCTCTCAAAATCCGCCTCGGTGCAGTTTGCTTCGCCGGGCCAGGAATTTACGTATTCGCTGGCAGTCGGTACGAACTCGTCGGTTCCGATCCAGATCGAGGTGCGTGATCCGATCAATGCGCAATTGGAAGTGACCGGCACGAGCGCCTCGAACGGGTCGTGTCAGGTGAGCGGCAATACCGTTGTATGTACGGTCACTGCCGTCGTCAACCAACCGGTCTCGATCAATATCAATGTTCGCGTGCGTCCTGGCGTTCAGTCCGAGGTCATCATTTCCAATCAGGCGGCGGCGCAGGATGCCCGCAGTTTTACCGCAGCCTCCGATCCGGTGGCCGTGCGCATATCTGGCGGAGGCATCATTCCGCCGACTCCGTCGCCAGACCCCAATCGCCCGACATCGCCGCCGGCAACACCGGTCACTCCTGGTGTCCCAACACCAACGCCGACGCCGCCTCAACCGCCGGCGCCGCCTCCGGCAGGAGGTGGCGGCGAAGGGGGCGCGCCGCCGCCGCCTGTCATCGACCTGGTTTTGCCGCCAACGCCTGCGCCGGTTGCGCCGGCAACGCGGGTGGTTCAACAGCCGCGCCCGACACGTCCTGCCGGCACGAGTGGTGTGCGCACCGCAACACCGGCGGCGTCGCCAACGATGATTGCGTCCACAGATGCCGTCTTCTTCCGAATGGCAAGCAATTGGGGCAGCGCATTCCCCGGCGATGCTGTCACGTATGTGATCGCGATTCGTAATACGCATCCAACCGATGCTCTGCGTGATCTGGCGCTCCGCAGCGTCCTGCCGGCCAATCTCGAAATCATTGCGCTGTCCGCCGGTCCAATTGACCGTAACACTCCAGGCGCGTTTACTCCGGGCGATCCCTCGCGCACCGATAATCGTATTTCATTGGGCGTCGCTGAGTTGCCTGCGGGCCAGGGGTTCGAGGTGATTGTCCAGACCAGAATCAAACCGGATGTGCTTGCTGGAACACGTATCGTCGCGCAGGCTGAATTGACCTTTGCCGGCCTTTCCATTCCCCTCTACTCGAATATCGTGACGGTCGATGTGGTCAATACGGCGCAGGCGCAGGTCCTGCCGACGAATACGGCGACTGCTGCGCCAACCGAGGCGCCAACTGCGACGCCAACCGCAACGCTGACGCCTGTACCGGCCACTGAGCCGCCGACCGCGATCGTCGAGGCGGCGCAACCGGCGGGAGTGGCGCCGGCAGCAACGTCTGCCACCGCAGGCGACGCGGTCAGTCCAGCGACGACGGCGCCACTGCCGGCAACGAGCACCGGTGTTCCTCTGGCGGGTTTTGCGTTGCTTGGTGCAACCCTCCTGGCGCGCACCTGGCGTCTCCATCGCGCCCGGTCGCGTCTCTAATAGAGCGATCAACCAAAACCTGGACCATCGAGGACGTGGAGCGGCTGACGCTGGCTGAGCCTTGTGCCGGCGAGACGCCTGCGTTCCCAGGAGCGGTCTATCACAAGGACGTGGAGCGGGTGACGTTGGCTGAGCCTGTCGAAGCCAACGTCAGCGGAAGACGATCAACACCGGCAAGTATTGTGCACCATCTGATTGATCGCTCTATCAGGCGAGCGATAGAGAAGAGTAAGAAACCATCAGGGGGCGCAGCGCGCTGCGCCCCTCGTGTTTCGGGTGCGCACCCAACTATTGTACTGCGGGAGCACAGGTATGTGGCTGATCGTAGGGCTTGGCAATCCGGGTGATACCTATGCCCGGACGCGCCATAACATCGGGTTTCGGATTGTTACCGAACTGGCCCATCGCCATCATCTCGAATTCACACACAAACGCGCTAACGCGCAGGTTGCAGAAGGAGTCATCGCCGGTCAGCGCGTAGCGCTTGCCCTTCCGCAGACCTTCATGAACCTCAGTGGGCAGGCGGTTGTCGGGTTGCGCCAGTGGTACAAAATCGACCCGGCAACCGAATTGCTGGTGGTGTACGATGATGTCGATCTGCCGTTTGGCGCGCTTCGTCTGCGCGAACGCGGCAGCGCCGGAACGCACAATGGCATGCGGTCGATCATCACCTTACTTGGTTCACAGGTCTTTCCACGATTGCGGGTTGGCATAGATCGTCCACCGCCAACATGGGACCTAGCCGGTTATGTGTTGGGGCGTTTCACTCCTGAGCAGGAGGCGCAGTTACCAGAGGTCATTGAGCGGGCGGCAGATGCACTGGAGTTGGTGCTCTGCGAAGGCATAGTCGTTGCGATGAACCGGATCAACGCTCCACCGCCGAAACCGGATCGGGCGGAAAAGCGGGCGCACGATGACACTGAGCCGTCTTCTGACAACACCCACACGGCAGAAAGCAGCTAATCCTCGCTGCGCTGCATAATCACATCGAGCAGTTCAAGCAACACGTTTTTGACGCTCTCGCGCTCAGTCGCCATACAGGGCAGCACTTTGATATGGGAAGGAAGGCGCAGCGCCAGGCGCAACTCGTCCGGCGACCAGGCATTGGGGCGATCCTGCTTATTGGCTGCGACTACGTAAGGGGTCTCGCGGTACGACATAAAGAAATCGATAATGCGGTTTGTTTCGCGAAACGTTTCAGGACGCGTACTATCAACGAGGATGATCAGACCCAGCATCCCCTCCGATAGAATCTCCCACATAAAATCGAATCGCTTCTGCCCTGGCGTGCCAAACAGATGCAACACCAGATCATCGCCGATTGCAATGCGACCAAAATCCATTGCAACCGTGGTTTCCTTTTTGATCAGCCGGGTATCGTCAGTTGCGGGACGTTCGGTCGAAACCACTTCGATTTCGCTGATTGTCCTGATGAACTCGGTTTTTCCGGCGTTGACTGCGCCGCTGATGACCATTTTTACCGTCTGCACACCGGTCCTCCACGCTGACTGCACCGTTACATACCACGAATGCGGTTGATAATGCGGGTTACCAGGCTCTTCTTGACACGTGGCGCCTCGGCCAGGGGGCGGCCTGTGGCCAGCATCGGCACCGGCGCCGGCTTACGAATGACATCGACCAGCCCGGCGGTAAGGAAGCCATAGACAATACGGCAGACATCAAATTCGCTCATTCCTGTCTTCCGGGCAATCTCTGCCAGAGTGTCTTTGCCATTGATCCGTGCGAACACACGCCACTCGTCAGCAGCAAGGTTAATCCCTTTGGTGCGCTCGATGGGTTGCTCGATAAATTTCACGACCAGGTCGGTGTTCGGAATGCGATCCTTAATCCGGCCCCACTCATCGATACGCCGCACACCCTCCATGATCAGATGCTCAACTGCCAGAGGGGTCGGCATAATCGGCGCCGTCGGTTCAGGACGCTGCCCCTGTTCGAAGCGAAATTCGCCCTCGTTCCATCCGAACAGCGCATACACCGATTCCTCGATATGCTGTTGCAGCACACGCTGCAATTCATCGCGCCCAATCAGATTCAGGGTCACGAGCACCTGCGATAGACTGACGCCATTTTGCGCCTGATGCGCCTGCGCTGCCTGCGTTGCCTGCACCGGCATCAGTTTTCCTTTACGGACGAGCAGATCGGTGACCGGGACATTATCATCCTTCCGGGTTGCCGTAATCAGCTTGCCCTTGTCGAAATAGAGCGACGCCATGTCATCGGCGTGGCTCAGGTGCAGGCATCCTGTCTTATAGCCCCGGTCAACGAGGTATAGGAAGTCTGAAAGCCCAAAATCGCGGATGTTACCGACCAGCGGCATGGTTTCCTCCACTCGCTTGATGCGAGGGTTATGCGAGCGCGGCATCAGCAGGCGATCGCGCCACGCCGTGCGCTAGCGATGCGTCGAACGCCGCAGGAACAACGCCATCGGCGGCAAGCGCCGGTATCAACGCAGCAATTGCCACAGCTATCATGGTATCATCGGGTTCACGGGTCGTCAGGCGCTGCAACGCCAGCGATGGCGCAACCAGGCGCCGCACCCAGCCACGATGGAAGTTTGCCGCCGACAGGCGCAGCAGTTCATACGAAACCGCTGCGATGACCGGCACTAAGATGATGCGCGAGAGCAACCGTTCGCCAAGCGGCAGACCGCTGAAGAGTGCAAAGAACGGGATGCTCAGGACGACGACGACCAGCAGGAAACTTGTGCCACAGCGGGGATGCAACAGCGAGAACGAGCGCACCGATTCGACGGTCAGCGGCGCACCGGCTTCGTAGGCGTTGATCGTCTTGTGCTCGGCGCCGTGGTACCCGAAGGTGCGCTGAATATCGGGCATCCGCCCGATAAGCGTCAGATAGCCGATAAAGATGGCGAGTTGAATAAACCCTTCCGCCATATCGCGCATGAGCGGCGTCGCCCCCAGACGCTCGAGCAGGCTGGCAATCAGCAGCGGCGTGACGAAAAACAACCCGAATGCAAACGCCAGTGATACAATGAGCGTCAGCGTGATCGCGCCCTTCGATGGCGGCTGTTCTTCTTCACCCAGGGCAGCGCTGGCAGAGAAATTGAGTGCGCGAATGCCGAGACTCAACGTGTCCCACAGCATCAGGACGCCACGCAGAAATGGCAGGGTTTCCCACATACGGCGGCGCTCGACATTCAGCGCTTCGTGGCGAAAGACAATCTCGCCTGATGGAGTGCGGACGGCAACGGTCGCCTGGCGCAAGCCGCGCATCATCACCCCTTCAAGAACGGCCTGACCACCATACGAAAATGATTGCTCACTCATTCCTTCGCCCGACCCATCACACCATTCACACCCGGACTTCCGACATCCAACCATTGGCACGTGACTGTCTATTGACGTATGATACCACGGAGCGTAGTGAACGACAATAGCGCGCCGGTACCACCAAACACTGGGTATACCCTCGCAGATGCGCTAGGACGTCTGCTCCTCGTCGCGCCTGGCGAGATACGCCGCAGCGGCGCGCACTCCTGCCATCAGACCAGAGACGCGAATAACCGGCGCAATGGCGCGATCCGCCAGGAATGATGTCGTCCCGCTCACGGTGCTTGTCGTGTCGCGCAGGTTTGCCGCCACGCCGCGCCCCTGTTCCAGCACCTGATCGAGTTTGACCGATACTTCTTCCAGTTTGGGGATCAGCGATGTGCGGGAAACGCGGGTCAGCGTGCGCACCGCATAGACCAGCACCAGCAGCAGGGCAATCGATATCAGCGCCGAAATCATCTGGAACACCGCCAGCACCACAATTGCAATGTCGCGTGAAGCGACACGAAAATCAGGGGACAGATACGCGCCGATAATGAACCCAACGACGATCAGCAGCACAATGGTCAGTCCGATGCCGATCCATTTTCCCACAGCGCATCTCCTTCTTCCAGGCGCGACAGCCACTCGGATGCCGCGGAGCGGCGCTGATTATATCACAGGCGCAATCGTGAGGCAACGATCAGCAGCCCCCACGCGCCAAGCGTCATCTCGAGCACCGGAACGCCGGCGGGTGTGATCAGGTGCAGCGGCAGTCGCACGTCAATCGCCAGTGCTATGAGCGCTCCTCCGGCGGCTGCCAGCCAGAATATCGGTATCTGCACCCAGCGCCGCCCCCAGAGCAGGTGCGCCAGAGCGGCGCTGGCGGTGATGATCAACAGAATGAGCAGCAGGGCTGGCGGCATAGACGACGTGTCTCCATCAGTCGCGCGCAATCCGCCCGCCCCCGAGCACGACCTCGCCGTCGTAGAAGACGATTGCCTGCCCGGGTGTGATGGCGCGCTGCGGATGCTCGAAGCGCACCTCGACCGCTCCCGGCTCGCCGCCGGGTATGACCCGTGCTGGAACTGCATCGGCGTGCGCCCGGATCTGCGCCAGGCAGTCGAATGGCGCATGGGTCCAGCCGCCGCTGACGAAAGTCACCCGTTCGGCGTGCAGCGATGTGCGCCGGAGCGCCGGTTCGGGACCGACGATCACTGCGTTGCGTGCAACGTCGAGTGCAACTACGTACATGGGTTGTCCGGTTGCGATGCCGAGCCCGCGCCGTTGCCCGATGGTGTAGAGCGGCAACCCCTGGTGCCTGCCAACCTCGCGCCCTTCGAGATCGAGGATTGGTCCAGAGTACAATGCATCGGGGCGCTCCTCACGCAGCAGATTGCGGTAGTCGCCGCCAGGGACGAAGCAGATGTCCTGGCTCTCTGGCCGGTTGGCGCTCGCCAGTCCGCGCGCAGCAGCCATGGTGCGAACCTCCGCCTTGGTATACTCGCCGATCGGAAACATGAGCCGCGCCAGGTCCTCCTGACCGAGCATGTAGAGCATGTACGACTGATCCTTCTCCTCATCGACGGCGCGCAACAGGCGATAGATGACGCGCTGCGCGCCGTGTGCCGATAGAGAGGCAGGATCGTCGGCATCTGTCTGATCGGCGCGAGTCCGGGCGTAATGCCCGGTGGCGACGTAGTCGAAGCCGAGGGTGCGCGCACGCGCCAGCAGCGCACGAAACTTGATCTCGCGGTTGCACTCCAGGCACGGGTTGGGCGTGAAGCCGCTGGCGTACTCACGCAGGAAGTACTCGATCACATAGCGCCGGAACTCGCGCTGATAATTGAAGACATAGTAGGGTATGCCGAGTTGCGCGCACACACGCCGGGCGCTCTCGGTCATTTGCTGGGAGCAGCAGAGACTCTCCGCCAGGCGGTCGTCGTCGCCCTCCCACAGATGTAATGTCACGCCGGTAACGTCGTGCCCGGCTTCGTGGAGCAGCGCCGCCGCCAGCGAACTGTCGACGCCGCCGCTCATGGCTACCATGATCTTCGCCATTGGAATACTATCCAGACGCTCAACAAACAGGAAGGTGCGTTCTGTTCGTTGAGCGTGTATATCGCTCACACCCTTTGTTTGATCAACAAAAAGCGGCAAATCGCCGCCCGTTCCTTGTAGTATAGCATATCGTTCGCTGTTCAGGCGGATGCGCTGACGATCGTTTCCAGCACCTGCGTTGCACCGGCTTCCAGGAGCGCCGTGCGCACCGGCGTGATCGTTTCAGGGTCAACCAGCGCGATCATGACGCCGCCCCATCCGCCGCCGGAGAGTTTGGCGCCCGTTGCGCCCGCTCTGCGTGCAGCCGCGACCAGTCGCTCGAGTTCCGGCGACGACACCCGGATCTGCTCCAGCAGATTCTGGTTGCGGATGAGCAGCGGTCCCAACGCTGCGACATCGCCTTCAGCCAGCGCACGGCGCGCCTGATGCACAACATCCGCTACCTGATCGAACAACGCTTCGTACCGCGCCGGATCTTCCTGCCAGCACCGCCGCACCTCGCCGACTGGCAGGCGCGTGGCGCTGCGCACGCCGGTATCGCCGATCAGCAGCGTGAATGGCGCAGCAATTGATAACGGCTCGATCAGGTGCGGTGGCTCGCTGCGCCGCTGGAACCAGATCGCCTGCTCGTAGGCAATCACGGTGTTGTCGATGCCGCTGGGTGTGCCGTGGTAGCGCTGCTCACTCTCATACACCAGCGCCGAAATCTCCGCTGCGCTCAGGTCGCGTCCGAAGACGGCTGCCAGCGCTCGCACGATGGCAGTCGCAATCGCAGCGCCGCTTCCCAGCCCGCTGGCGATGGGGATGTTCGATGTGATGGTGATCTGAATATCCGGCTTCTCCGGCGCCCCAATCTGCCGAAGGGTCGCCAACGTCAGCTCAGAGAGGGGGTCGCCGGGAGCGGCGGTGATCAACCAGCGTCGCCCAAGGTCGGGAGCATCGAAGCGAATGCCGATGCCCGCAGCGCCAGGGGTGACGCTGGCATGCGCGCGAATACCGCTCAGCGGGAGCGCAATCGCTGGCCGACCGTAGACGACGGCGTGCTCGCCGCACAGGATGATTTTGCCGGGAGCGGATGCGTGAGCGTGCATAGAACTGAGAACCGAGAACTGAGAACCAGGGACCGTTAGGGGTTAAGGGTTAGGGGTTAGCTCGCTTGCGTTGACTTCTACCTTCCCCTTCTTGCCTTCTCCACTTTACCTTTCACACGGTTCACATCTTTGCGCCTCTGTGCCTGCCTGCGGCGGGACCCACAGGGGGGCCGCCCTTACGCCGGGCGCCCCTACGCCGCTGTGGGACTGGTACGTTCAACGTTCAACGTTCAACTGTCCAAACCGCCCGTCGTCAGTTCAGTCGCGCCTGTTCGTGCAGGTGGTCGATCAGCGGTTGCGTCACAAGCGGCACGACATCGCCGATCATGTGCGGCATGAGCCGGTTGACGACTTTCGGCATCAGCACCGGCATCTGTTCCGCCATGTAGTCCGGCATCGGGATCATCTCGCCAACCCGCGCCAGCATGGTCGGCATCAGTTTGGGCATCATGAGCGGCAGCAGGCGCGGGAAGAGGATCGGGAAGAGCGGCTTCATCGCTTCGAGCGCGCCGGGAACCCTGCCCATCGCGCGCATCATCCGCCCCATGCCCAGCGGCATGGCGTCGATCATCTCGGGCCACATCGTTGTCATCAACTGCGCGAACCCCTCCGGCGTCATCAGTTTGATCATCGCCTCGAACACTGCCCACTGCGCCCGCACCTCCGGGTTCGGGTCGGGCAACTCGTATCCGAGCGCTTCTGCCGCGAAGTGCGCCAGATCGACAACCTCGACCGGCAGGCGCTTCTTTTCGGCGCTGACCCGCAGCTGGAACTCGCAGCACGGGCAGAGCGCCAGAATCTTCTCTGCGCCCACTTCGAGCGCTTCGTCGATGCGCGTCTTGCCCAGTTCGGCAGCGACGTCCGGCTCTTTGATCAGCGTCAGCACCGATCCGCAGCACTTCCCGCAGTCGCGGTTGCTCGCCATTTCGACGAAATTGATGTTCGGCACGGCTTTGATCAGGTCGCGCGGCGGTTCGTAGACGCCTGACACCCGCCCGATGTGGCACGAGTCGTGCCAGGTGACCGTCACCGGCGCCCGATCGGTCTGTGGGAAAGCGAACTCGCCCGCGTGAATCTTCTCCGCGACGATCTCGGAGTAGTGCTTCGCAGTGATATTGTACTCGATGCCGAGCTTCTTCGCCCACGCCGGGTAGACGTACCGCCACATCATGTCGCATGCCGGGCAGGAGCTGATGACGGTGTCGGCGCCCGCCGCCCTCACGGCAGCAATGTTCTTCTTCATGGTCTCAACGAACAGATCCCAGCGACCGGCGACAAGCATCGGCGTGGCGCAGCAGCTCTCCTTTGGTCCCAGGTAGGTGAAATCGACGCCTGCCGCGTCGAGCAGCCGCACACTGGCGATGCTGATGTCTTGCTCGACATAACTGGCAGTACATCCAGCGAAGTAGATGTTCTTCGAGCGATGGTCAGGCCCGTGCCGTTCCTTCAGGTCTTCGGGGAACCAGGCGTCGCGCTGTTCGCGGTAGCCTGCCCAGATGTTGCCCTGTTCGGTGAGCGCGGCGCTCATCATCTCGAATGGCGGGAAAGTCATCTTCTGTTGTTCGGTGATCAATTGGCCGCGCAGTTTCATCCACGACGCTTCAATCGGCAGGTTGGCGGAGCAACGCAGGTTGCACATTTCACAGGTGGTGCAGGCGATGAAGGTATCCACCATGCGCTGGTTCCATGCTTCGCGCCCTTCCATATATTCGCGCAACCAGAACCACTTGCCGCGCGGACTCTGGCTCTCCCAGCCGCGCCCGTAGAACTGGTCGCATTCGTCGATGCAGTAGCCGCACTGTGAGCAGGCGTAGGCATACCACGCGACATCGGCGGGAATATCGCGCACAGGACCAGCCGGGCGCTCGCCGATGGTCACGGGAGCGGCGTTGCCGAAGCGCCGCACCAGCGGCTCGAAGCGCGACGCCAGATTGATGAATGCGCCAACCAGCCCGCCGCCGAAGACTTTCCCTGGATTCATGATGCCCGCCGGATCGATGCGCGACTTGAAGGCTTTCAGTCTCGCTGCGCGCTCCCTGCCCAGCACCTGTTCCGCCTTGCGCGCAAAGTAGACGCCGGTGGCGTAGGGGCGCCCGCCATGTTTAATGGCGATGTTCATCACCGTGAGCGCCAGCCCGAAGACCAGGTTGTACGAAAGGGAACGTTGATCGGCGGGGATGAAGCCGAGAATGACCACTTCCGGTCCACCATCGACGCCGCGCCGGATGACCACGCCCTCTTTGACGAGCGGTTGTGCGACGAGGCGGCTGTATGCGTCGAGCGTGTCCGCCAGGCGACGCAGCGGTACAATCACTTCCGCCGGAACCAGCGACGGACCCAGGCGCTTGATCGTCATCAATTTGAAGCGCCCGGACCACTCGTGGCGCGCAATCTCATCGCTCAGGATTTCGGCGCCGGTCGCTGCCGCCAGTCCTGGCATGGCGGACTGCACCGCCGCCGCATCAGCATCGCGGAATGCCAGGGTGAGAATGTACGCTTTCGGCAGGATGACGCGGTGCTCGGCGGGATGCCCGTGATGTTCGCGCAGCGGCGCTTCGTTCTTCATTTCCGCCATCTTCGGGTTGATGAAACTCATTGACCAGATCGGCAATCGCCGGTCGATCAGCGCCTGCAAGAACGACTGGAACGCATGCGCGTCCTCCATTGCGAGCGCCAGCGTCTGAATGCCGGTCAGCGGCATCACCCGCAGCGTCACCTGGCTGATCATGCCGGTGATGCCCTCCGCATCGGCGACCAGGTCGAGGTCGGCGTCGCGCAATTCGCGCACCTCGCCCGATGGCAGCACCAGGCGCGCTGCGACCACATTCTCGCTGAAGTAACCGAACTCGTAACTGCCGATGCCCGCGCCGCCCTGCGCGAGCCACCCGCCCACCGTGGACGACGGGTAACTGGTGGGATAGAGGCGCAGGGTCAACCCTTCGCGCTTCAGCACCCGGTCGAGTTGCTCCCAGGTGATGCCCGGCTCGACGGTGACCGTCTGCGCGGCTGCGTCGATGTGCAGCACATTGCGCATCTGGTAGAAATCGACGACCACTCCTTTGCGGACCGGCACGGCGCCGCCGTAGCCGGAGGACGCCTTGCCGCGCGGCGTCAGCGGGACGCCATTCGCCGACGCCCAGCGCGCCAGTTCGATGAGCTCCTCTTCGTTCTGTGGTTGCACCACGGCATCGGGAAGCGTGTCGCCCAGCAATGGGGCGACGAGACCGGGAATGGCGGCAATGTCGTGACCGTAGAGTTTGCGCTCGATGCGGTCGAACGAGACCCGCTCGCCAAACCGGTGGAGGAAGGAAAGATTGTCTGCTTTCATCGCCTGTCTCCCCCGCAACGCTGCGGAGCTGTCAACGCGGACAACAACGTTCAATCCGGACGATCAAGCACGGCCAGGTCGCTGATCGCCCGCAACCGGCTGATCATGGCGGCGCGTTCGCGCCCGATTTCCTCGAAGGTGTGCGCCACTTTCTGCAACCAGACGCCGAGTTGCGCGCGCATCCGTTCATCCAGGATCGTCACCTCGTCCAGCGCTTCGTCGAGGGCGCCGGGATCGACGCCCACATCGCGCGCCAGCCGTTGCGTGTCGAGCGGCGCCTCGTCCACGCGGAACTGACCGGCGATCAGCATCGCCGCCGGGTGGCCGTCCACCTCAATGCGCGCGTGGATATACTTCAGCCCGGCGTGGCAGGTCGCAATCCGGGGGGTGCGGTCGCTCCGCGCCGCAAGCGCGCGCCACGAGGCGCGACAGGCGGCGCTGCCCGTATCGGTGGACTGGATCAATGCACAAAACCCGCATCCATTGCTCACCTGCGTCAACGGCTCGCCGCCGGTGGAGGTGGTGACAGCCCCAACCCGCGCCAGATCGGCGAAGACATCCTGGATTGCCTGCACGCAGTGGAGCGGCAGGGGAGCGGGGGTGAGCGGTTGCGCACTGCGGGGAGCGTCGGCTGGCGTGGAATGCCCTGCCGCAGCGGGTGAAGCGCCCTGGAGCAGTGCCTCGACTTCTCGCCGGTGGAAACGCCACTGCTGCCCGACCTTCACCCCCGCCAGCCGCCCTTCTTTGAGCATGCGATAAACGGTGGTTCGATCCAGTTTCAGCAGGTCCTGTACTTCGCGGGTCGTCAGTAAATCGTTCACGGCTGCGACGTTGCAACAGGTTGCAATGGGATGCAATAGCAATCACGCACAGCATACCAGACGCAGCGCGCCATTCAAGAGTGAATATGACGCGCTGCGGTAGAGGAACGATAACCGGCGGCTATGGGTCCAGGCACGAATGGTCAGTCGGCAAGCAAGCGCGACCCTGCTACGCTGCGCCTGGGCTGGCGACTGAAGTCGCGCCGGGCAGGCGTTCCGCCGGGCGTCCACCTGCGTGGACGCCACCGTTCCCGTCCGCGAAGGCGGACGGTCGGCCGCAGACCCGTCAGGGGCGATTTCAATCGCTGGCAGCTGCACCCGGCGGCTACTCCCACTCGATAGTTGCCGGGGGCTTGGAGGAGATATCGTACACAACGCGGTTGACGCCGGGGACTTCGTTCACGATGCGACTGCTCACGCGCGCCAGCAGTTCAGCGGGGAGGCGCGCCCAATCCGCCGTCATGTAATCTTCGGTCGTCACGGCGCGCAGCGCCACCACATCGGCGTAGGTGCGTCCATCGCCCATCACGCCGACGCTGCGCACCGGCAGCAGCACTGCAAACGCCTGTTGCGTTGCGCGGTATAATCCGGCAATGCGCAATTCTTCCATAAAGATGGCATCGGCGGCGCGCAGCGTTTCGAGGCGCTCGCGCGTGACAGGACCAAGCACGCGCACGGCAAGCCCCGGTCCGGGGAAGGGATGGCGCCAGACCCACTCTTCCGGCAGACCTAGCGCGAGACCGGCGGCGCGCACCTCGTCTTTGAATAGGTAGCGCAGCGGTTCTACCAGGGTCAACTGTATATCGGCGGGCAAACCGCCGACGTTATGATGGGTTTTGATGGTAACGCCCTTCTGACGATCCGGCGCTTTGCTTTCGATCACGTCGGGGTAGAGGGTCCCTTGTGCCAGGAAGCGCGCCCCTTCGATGCGGCGCGCTTCGCGCTCAAAGATGCGCACGAACTTTTCGCCGATGATTTTGCGCTTCTGCTCCGGGTCGGCAACACCGGCAAGCGCGCTGAGAAACTCGTCCGCTGCATCAACGGCGATCAGGGGGATATGAAAATGCTCACGGAATGTGGCGACAACCTGTTCGGCTTCACCCTGGCGCAGCAATCCGTTGTCCACAAACACGCAGGTCAGCCGGTCGCCAATGACGCGGTGGACGATCAGCGCAGCTACCGCCGAGTCGACGCCCCCGGAGAGCGCACAGATCACCCGTCCCTCGCCGACCTGCGCGCGCACGCGCTCGATGGCCTCGGCGACAAAGTTTTCCGGTTGCCAGTCGCCGCGGCAACCGCAGATGCGAAACGCAAAATTGCGCAGCAGGTCGCGCCCGAAACGGGTATGGACGACTTCGGGATGGAACTGAATGCCATACCAGCGGCGCCGGTCGTCCCCGGCGGCGGCGAATGGCGCACCGGGGCTGTGCGCCATTACGCGAAATCCGGGAGGCAGCGCAGCGATATGATCGCCGTGGCTCATCCACACCTGTTGCTGTGCCGGAGTATCGACAAACAGCGGACCGGGATCGACGACGGTGATCTCCGCCGGACCGAACTCACGGCTCTGCATGCCTTCGACGCGCCCGCCGAGCGTGTGCGCCTGCAACTGCATCCCGTAGCAAATGCCGAGCACTGGCAGGTCGCTTTCGAGGAGCCATGGCGGCAACTGCGGCGCACCCGGCTCGTAGACGCTTGCGGGACCGCCGGAAAGAACAATGCCGCGCGGCTGCAACGCCAGCACATCGGCCTCTGGCGCATCGTGCGGCAGCAGTTCGCTGTAGACGCCGAGTTCACGCAGCCGGCGAACGATCAGTTGCGCTGTCTGGGAGCCAAAATCAAGGACTGGTATCGATTCGTGCATAGGATTCAGGTGAAAGGCGCGAGGCGCGAGGCGCGAGGCGCGAGGCGCGAGGCGCCGGACCAACAATGTGCGCCTGACAATCCATCAATTCGCGCATATGCTCAGGTTTCAATTATACCACCACAAAGGAGTGAAGCAATGGAACTCTACCTGCTCCGCCACGCAATTGCAGAAGAGCGCTCGAACGACGGCAGCGACTCGGCGCGCATGCTCACACCGGAGGGCGCCGAGAAGATGCGCATCAGTGCTCGTGGACTACGGCGGCTCGGTGTGGCGCTCGACCGGTTGTTGAGCAGCCCGCTGACTCGCGCCCGTGAAACTGCCGAGATCGTCGGCGCTGCACTGGATGTCGCTCCTGAAACGGTCGGTGCGCTTGCGCCGGGGTGCAATGCAGCGACGCTTCTCGATCTGCTGGCGGATATACCGCGTGCCAGGAGTGTCATGGTCGTCGGTCACGAGCCGGACCTCAGCGGTATGATCGCCGATCTGACCGGGGGCAGCCGGGTGGTGATGAAGAAAGGCGGGCTGGCGCTCGTTGATCTTTCATCGTTCGAACTCAGCGCCGGTTCGCTGCTCTGGGTGTTGCCGCCGCGGGTGCTGCGGGCGCTCGGAAAGTAGGGCGCTGGTTCTAGGGCAGCCAGGCGAGCGGCGAGGTGAAATCGACATTGTCGATCAGGCAGACCGACGGCGCTGTGCCCGGCTGCCACAGCCATACCTCGCCGGGAGACTCGGCGCCGGTCGGATCGAATGGCTCATCCAGCGGCGCATCGGGGCGCCAGCCGAATGGGAGAAGCACCGCCAGGCGCGTTCCGTCCGGCGACCAGGCGGCGCTGGCGGCGCGTGGCAGGCGCGTCGCGGAACCGCCAAGCATCGTCACCGGTCCCTGCGGTAGATCGACGGTGCGCGATCCATCGAGCGCGACGACCTGAACCGACCAGGCATCATAGCCGCCAAAGCCGCGCGCATCGCTGTAGTTGTGCTCAACGACCGCTACCCGCCGCCCATCTGGTGCAAAGCGGACAGGCAGCAACCATCCGGCGCCCTCGGCGAAAGGGCGCCCCTTCCCCTCGAACGATCCCCCGATCTCGCTTAGATTGATGTCTACCTCGACCTGCATCCCGATGTAGCGGTGATACGCGACCGACGCGCCATCAGGCGACCAGGCGGGCGCATAGACCAGCATACCGGCATTGGGTGCAGAAGCGTCGGGACCATCGGCGCGGGCGAAGTTCCAGGCATTCTCGCCGCGCCGGTTGATCAGGCGAATGGCGTTCCCGGCAACCGGCGCGCCACCCGCGATCACCTGGTCGCGTAATGCCGGCGGTGCGCTATAGGCAATGCGGCGGCCATCAGGCGACAGCGCAGGGTCGCAGCCGTTTGCGAGCGCCTGGCGCTGCCCGCTGGCAATATCGAAAACGACGATCTGGCTGGCGCTGCACCACAGCGCCCATTCGGGCCATGTCTGCGGCAGAGGCTCGCTGGCATCGGCAGCGGCAAAGATCAGCGCCGCGCCGTCAGGCGACCAGGAGAGCGATGCTTCAACCGCACGATCATTGGTGATACGCCGCAGATCGCTCCCGTCGCGCTGCACCGTCCACACATCGAACTGCCGTCCCGTCTCACGCACCACGGCAAGCACATTCCCATTGGGGAAGGGGGCGAATTCACGCACCTGGTCCGCAATGAGACGCTCACCGCTGGCATCGAGGCGCCAGAGCGCGCCGCCGCGCAGGAAGAAGATCGCGCCGGTGAATGACGCCTCAGGCGGAACCGGCGTGGGAGAAGCAGGCGCCGGCGCTGCTGTCGGCGGCGGAGGTGCGACCGTGGGTGGCGGGGAGGGGACAGGCGTTGGTTCGGGTTGGCTCGTTGCTGGCGGAGCAGGCGTCGGTTCGGGCAGGCTCGTCGCAGGCGGCATCTCTGGTGTTGGCAACGGAATTGGCGTCGGCGGCGCTGCTGTCGGCGGTTCGGAGGGAGCGGCGGTTGGTGATGGAAATCCCGCGGCAGGGGGCGGTGCGCTGCCACACGATGCCAGGAGCAGCGCGAAGAGAAGCATACAGATTGAGAAACGGCGCATCTGGTGCATGGGGCTGCCTTTGAGACCTGAGATCTGAGACCTGAGACCAATGTGCGGGCATTCGTACAATCCGCCGATGCACATTACCCGGTTCGAACCGCAGACTGAGCGCCTGAACATCTTATACGACTGACCGCCAATTGGTATAAGAACCGAGAACTGATACCACGTGGCGGTTGGTCAGACACGATGATCGCGCGTTCGTTGGGTGAAGCGCAACGGTCAACGCGCCCCGGCAGGCGTGTCGTGGACCGCAGTTGGCATGGGCAACCCCCGTCCGCCCGGCGGCTGAAGCCGCGGGCTACGGTTACAAAGCCTGCCTGCGCGGGCTTCACCGGGCGATGCCAGATTATTCTCTCAAAAACCCTGATTGAGTCCACTGCACAGAGGCTTCACCACCAAGGACCCGAAGCGCACGAAGGGGAAGAACCATGAAGTGCATGTCCTTCGTGTCCCTTGGTGACCTTCGTGGTTCGCTTTGTGCCGTGAAGTCATGATGGTACCAATGCCCGCGTATTCGTATGAGAACCGGAGACCTATCCATGAGCATTGTACCATGGCGGTTGGTTATAGACCAATGAAGCGAATCTGACACAACCTTCATCATGTCCTTCAAAATGGTAATAGACTGGTAAGTAGAGCGACGTATCATTACATTACATGGGATTAGACTGCTGAGATAACACTTGGACTCGAACAATCATGAAATCGACCAGCCGACAGAGTCTCGACCAGCACGCCGACCGATCACGGAGGACGGTTGGCAACACAACACAGCGATCCTCGCGGCGATCATCACAGCCGAAGTTCGTTCTGCAGCCGGTGGTGCTCGACGATACGTCGCCTTCAGCGCAGCATCACCAGCGCCCCGAAGCAGAGGTGACAGAAGCGGAGATTGAAGGCGAAACGATTGTTGCAGATTCATCTCAGCGCGTTTCGGTCGTCACGTCGGATGCAGCGCCCAATGCTGGAAACCGGCGCGGAGCGCGCGAAGGCGTCGATCGGACGCGCACGACGCTGCTTGAGCGTCGGATATCGCAGCCGGGACGTTCAGCCATCATTGGTGCGTTGTTCATCTGCGGCGTGATTGCCATCGCGCTGTTTGTGACCTTACTGCTGACCGGGAGGGCGCCTATCGCCTGAACGCTGATGACCGGGAATGCAGACCGGAAACGGAAGCGTAGCGCAGGCATTGCCGGCAATGTGCAGGACAATGCCCGCGCTACACTTTTTTTGCAAGGAAGGAGGCGCAGAAATTCGAGCAGCCCGCTCAGGTGACTCTCATCAGCGCCGCATGCGGTCGTGGTTGCGATAGTCGCTACGCAGACGAATCCCCGCGATTTGCAGATAGCGTTTCCCGCCGGTCACCAGCCAGTCGGCGATGGTGTGTGCGGCGCTGCCGCTGATGAAACCGAAGAGGAACAGGCGCACCATATCAGGGTTGCGGCGCATCAGGTCGAAGATCCACGCCGACGTCTGCGCATGCAGGTCTGGCATACCAATGCCAATGCGCCCCAGGATCCACGCACCCCAGATGACGATCAGCATGGTGACGATGTAGAAATAGACCAGGCGCAACAGCGGCGCAACGATCAGGCTGTGGCTCCAGAAATGGCGATGCGGAACAATCCACATGTACGGTCGCCATATCCAGAAGAAGATGCCCCAGCGATTATCAATTGCTGAGTCAATGTCAAGGTCGGGTGAGAAGAGGAGACCTGAAATCAGATGAGCGCCGGCGAGAACGGCAGCGCCAGTTGCAGCGTATTCCTGACCGCCAGACTCGAGGAGCACATAGGTCGCCGGCGCCAGGAACGCGCCAGTGGCGAACGTGATCATGTCGTGGGTGCGAGTGTCGGGCATGCGTCGCCTGTGCGGATTCTTCGCTGTTTCTTAACCACAGAGCCACAGAGAACACAGAGGGACATACATCAGTATCTCACGCGCTCCCACATTCAACGTACAACTGCCACTCCTTGCTTGCGACCTCTGTGCCTCTGCGCCTTTGTGTGATGTACAACACACATTGGGGCGCGTGCGCATCGTTTCTGCGCCCGGCGCGCCAGGCAATCCTTACCCTGGATGTGGCCACGCCGGATCGAGGAAACGCTGGATTTCGATCAGGTACCCGTCTGGATCGCGCAGGAAGCAGTGGTAGATGTTGAAGCGGGGGTTGTACTGCGGCGGCTGCTCGACCGTCGCGCCGCGATCCGTCAGATAGCGATGCCACCCATCAACATCCTGCACCGCCAGAGTGAGAATGAGCAAGCCGGGCATTGGGTCGCCAGCGGCGTCGTTGCGCCGACAGACGCCGAGGTAGGCATCGCCGGCAACCCGATAGATGCGGCACGATCCCTGGTCGAGCGCCAGCGGCAGGCCGAGGAGGTCGCCGTAGAACGCGCTGCTGGCGTGCAAGTCGCGCACGTAGATGAATGTGACGAACTGTTCGAATGGTGCTAGTTTCATATCGAAAGGATAGCACGGACATGCGAATCGTGCAAGACGCGATCGCTATTTTGTGCTACAATCATGAACGTTTGACGCCGCGAAAGAACCAGAAAAGGCGATGGACATTCAGGAACAGGCGATCACAGATCTCCTCGCGCAGGCAGAAGGTCAACGCCTGGCATTTGTGCGGGCGAATGTGCGCCTCGCCGACCTGGCGCAGACGCTGGCAGCAATGGCGAATGGCGTCGGCGGAACCGTTGTGATCGGCATGCGTGGGCGACAGGTCGAAGGGGTGGCGGATGCCGACGCTGCGCGCGCGCTGGCGCTCGACGCGGCGCTGGCGTGCTTGCCGCCGCTGGTCCTGCCGCTGCCGACCGTCATCACGCACCATGGCGCAACCTTGCTGATTGTCACCGTCCCTTCAGGATTGCCCCATGTCTACAGTGCTGGCGGAACCTATCTACGGCGGGAAGGCGCTACGAATGCGCCGCTTGCTCCTGATGCGCTGCGGCAGCTCCTGATCGAGCGGGGCGAAACCAGTTGGGACCGGATGACGCCGCCGGATGCGACGCTTGCCGATCTGGACCGGGAAAAGATCGCCGCCTATGCACGACGCGTCGGTCCGATTGCCGAAGCCGATCCAGTGGCGTTTTTGCTGCGGCGCGGCTGCCTGACACAACGCACTGATCCTATCACTGGCAAGCCTGAACTGGCGCCGACCAATGCCGGTCTGCTCCTCTTTGGCGTTGCGGTCGAGCGCTGGTTTCCACAGGTGGAAGTGACCCTGGTGCGCTATCAGGGGCGTGAGATGAGCGATTCATTTCTGCGCGAAGACATCCGCGACACGCTGCCGGAAACGGCGCGCCGCGCCGAGCGCTGGCTGGTGGAACATATGCGCCGTGGCAGTCGCATGGTCGGGCTGGAACGGGAGGACTGGACGCAGTTCCCGCTGGGAGCAGTGCGAGAAGCGCTGATCAATGCGTTGGCGCACCGTGACTACACCATCCGCGGCGACTCTATTCGTGTGTTGTTGTTTAGTGACCGTCTCGAATGTTACTCACCTGGACGGCTGCCAGGGCACGTCACGCTGCAGAATCTGGTCGAAGAGCGTTTCAGCCGGAACGAAACGCTGGTGCAGGCGCTGGCGGACCTGGGGCTGATCGAACGGCTTGGCTATGGCATCGACCGCATGCTGCGGCAAATGGCGGAAGCGGGGCTGCCGCCGCCGGAGTTCCGCGAGACGGCCGCCGGGTTCCTGGTCACGCTCTACGGTCACACCGGCGATGACCGTGCCGATGCCGGCGGCGCCGATGTCGCCGCCTGGCGCCGGATGGGGCTGAACGACCGACAGATTGCCGCGCTGCTCTTTCTGGCAGAGCATCAGCGGATCACGAACCGCGACATGCAGGAGATCGCGCCGGATGTCTCCGCTGAAACGCTGCGCCGTGATCTCGTCGATCTGGTCGAACGCGGCCTGCTGTTGCGCGTCGGCGACAAACGCGGCGCGTACTACATTCTCAAATGACCGCGCAGAATGTCCAACTCGTGGGTCAGCAGCGCACTGAGCCGAACCAGGCGTTCGCGCACATCGGCGATTTCCAGCAACGCCTGACGCTCCGCGAGACTGGCGCGCACCAGGAACATCGATGCCAGCAGCGCCGCCAGATGGCGAGGATCATCGGCAGACTCGAGTTGGGTGCGTAGTTCCTCGTTTGGCGGCAGTGCATCGAGCAATGCCCGGGCGCGTTCACGCGCTTCCTGTGCATGGGCTGTGATGTCCGGGTCATCGGTGTGGTCCGGCAGAGAGCGCACCAGGGCGTGGAGATATGGCTCACGCTGCGTTACTCGTTCGATGGCAACCCGCTCGATCGCCTGCAACGCGATGCGGAGCGTGCCGTCGTGCAGGCGCACCAGGCGGTGCACCCGCGCCGATGCGCCGATGCCGTAGCATTGTTCGGGGTCGTTCTCGCGTTGTACACTCACCGCAATACGACCGCCTGTGGTCACCGCATCATCGACCAGGCGTATCGCTGCCGGACGACTCACCGCCATCGGCACGACGCTGGGAGGGAAGACGACGATGCCGCGCAACACGAGGAGCGGCAGTTCGACGAGCGCATTGTCTGAAGTGTTCGTCACGCGCACTCCCTGGATAGAAACTGGTCCTGGTACTATGATACCAGCAGTTCGACGTGTTGGCACTAAGAGCCTGTCTGAAAAATCGCTGACTGAAGTGCGACCGGATAGGCGAAGGCATTGCCTTCACCTACCCGCACCCGCAATGAAAGCGGGCGGATGGCCACGACTCGCCTGTGGCGTGTGCATCGTGTGTCGGGCATCATATTGTCTGACTGACCGCAAGTTCGTATGACGTGATGCCCGGTGATCTGAAGCAGCGATGGAGGAACGTGTTGGAGTGGTACGAACCCGAGGTGCAGGAACTGGAAAAACTGAATACAACGGCGCCTCCTCCGGCTGGCGCAGTGCTGTTCTACGGCAGTTCGTCGCTCCGTCTCTGGACGACGCTCAGCGAGGATATGGCGCCGTGGCCCGTTGTCAATCAGGCATTCGGCGGATCAACGCTCGCTGCCTGTGTACACTTTTTCGACCGGCTGGTTGTGCCTTGCGCACCGGGATCGATAGTGCTCTACGCTGGTGATAACGACCTCGGCGACGGACGCGCGCCCGACGATGTTGTGCGTTCCCTGCGTGCGATGCTTGCCAGAATCGATGCAACGCTTGGACCGATACCGGTCGCGTATATCTCGATCAAACCCAGCCTCGCGCGCTGGAACCTGCGCGAGAAGATTCTGCGTTTCAACAACGCGGCACGCGCACTTATGGAACAACGCTCATCAGGATATTACGTTGATCTGTATACGTCTATGCTGGACGCCGACGGACGACCGCGCGCTGAATTGTTCGATGCCGATGGATTGCATCTGAGCGCAATGGGCTATCAGGTATGGACGCACATGCTGCGTCCCTATGTTGCCATGCTGGCAGGCGCTCGACAGGAGCAGTGAGCATCTACACAGCCGGACACAATCGAATCTGTACATATTCTTAACGCAGTTCTAACCCTGGTGTAGTACATAGAGCATGACGGCAGAAGAAACTGCATCCCATGTGCGTTCGTTGCCGTCAGGCCGTTTCCGACCCTGTTCCCATGATGCCTACCCTGGTGAAGCAAGCGCACATGCCTTGCGGTGCGCCGGTATCGAGCGAGTGACCACCCGTGCAGCGAGAGTACTATCTGTGGTGGAGTCCCCGTTTGCAGCGGGACATGGAGATGCTGGTCATCGGTCACGCAGGGGCGCGGGTGCTGGTCTTTCCGACCCGCGCCGGACGATTCTACGATTACGAGAACTGGGGGCTGGTCGAGACGCTGCGTTCCTCGATCGAACAGGGATTGCTGCAACTCTACTGCGTCGATAGCGTTGATCGTGAAAGTTTGTACGCCTTTCACCGTCCGCCGCAGGAACGCATTGCGCGTCACGTGCAGTATGAGTCGTACATTCTCAACGAAGTGCTGTCGCTCTCGCGGCAACTCAACCCGAATCCGTTCGTCATCGCCCATGGATGCAGCCTGGGCGCCTATCACGCAGTTAATATCGCCTTTCGCCATCCACATCTGTTTCATAAAGTCGTTGCACTGAGCGGGCGCTATGATCTGACAGTGGCGATCGGGTCGTTTCGTGCGCTGTTTGACGGCTACTACGACGAGACCATCTATTTTCACACCCCCTGCCATTTTATTCCGCGTCTGACCGACTCTGCCATTCTGGCGCATCTGCGACGCATGGAGATCACGCTCGTCATCGGCGAGGAAGACCCGTTCATCTGGACCAACCACGCCCTCAGTGCGGCGCTGTGGGACAAGGATATTCCGCATGCGCTGCATGTCTGGCCAGGCGAAGCGCACCGCATCGAACACTGGCGCGAGATGATCCGGCATTATCTGTAGCCGTGCTATCCAATACCCCACACTGTTCACAGACCTGGGGGAATGGAATCTCATACTCACTTGCGGTCAGTCAGACAAGATGTTCGCGTGTCCGTTGGGCAAGGCGCAACGGTCAACGTGCACCGGCAGGCGTGTTGTGGACCGCAGCTGGCATGAGCAACCCCAGTGTCCGCCCGGCAGCTGAAGCCGCAGGCTACGGTTGCAAAGCCCGCCTGCATGGGCTGTACCGGGCGATGCCGGATGATTTGCTCGAAAACCAGTATGGTCCAAATGACCGCGTACCTGGTCCGCTATCTGCCATGACGCATGCGGGCGGGATGCGTGCGCTCCCGGGGGGGCGAGCAACTTTCTCACGCGAGAGGCGAGAGGTGAGAGGCGAGAGGTGAGAGGCGAGAGGTGAGAGGCGAGAGGTGAGAGGTGAGAGGTGAGAGGTGAGAGGTGAGAGGTGAGAGGTGAGAGGCGAGAGGTGAGAGGCGAGAGGTGAGAGGTGAGAGGTGAGAGGCGAGAGGTGAGAGGCGAGAGGTGAGAGGCGAGAGGTGAGAGGCGAGAGGTGAGAGGCGAGAGGTGAGAGG